>NZ_DDYV01000217.1:0-2547 GCF_002348205.1 Desulfobacter sp. UBA2225
TTAAAGGCGAGGTGTCCACCCGTTTGGTGTATTGTTCGTAAGACAGACCGGCAATTTTGGCGTCCTGTTCGGTGATGCCTTCTTCCGCGTCAATCAGCACCAGTGCGATATAACAGACTGACATTGCGGAAATAGATCACGGGTTGCTTCCTGCGGTCATATCGGCCATCATTATCCTTAAAGCTTTGGTCATTTCCGGTAAATCATTTTTTACGGTAAGCCAGACAACGTCAAGACTTACACCAAAGTAGTCGTGAATAAGTTTATCTCTCATGCCGGTTATTTCTGCCCAGGGTACTTGAGGATATTTATCCCTGACAGGTTTGGGAATTTTCCGTGCTGCTTCGCCAATCACTTCCAGAGAACGAATAACAGCTAACGCTTTTTCCTCGTTTGCTTTAAAAGATTTCAACGATATACCATGAAGGAAATTGGAGGCTTTATCCGCATAATCGATCATATCCGTCAGGTAACCGGAAAACTCTTTAGGCGTCCTTTTCATATTTGAACCAATTCTGAAAGTACACGGCGGCTAATAGCTGGTTTAAGAGTATCTTTCATGACGAGGTCAGCCTTCACCCCCAGCTTTTGGCTCAGAAAGTTTTCCAGACGGATGAAGCCAAAAAAAGATGGCGGTGTTTGAAATTCAACCAGTAAATCGATGTCGCTGGTTGATTTATGATTGCCTGAAACGTAGGAACCGAATATGCCAAGTTCTCTGATGCTGTAGTTTTTGCGAAGTGTCGGCATTAGTTTTTTTAGAATGATTGCTTTCTCTTCAAAAGCAGTTTCTTGATTGGTTTTGACCAATTTGTTTTGCGTCATTCTTTTCATCATTTATTTCCTCATGAACAAATTACGTACCGAATATACGAAAAAGATGGAATATAGTCAATCAAAAGAGCCGGGCGTTATTCCTGTGGCGGCGCAAATACATGATTGTTACCTTTTCCAAATTGCGAATTAACTATTGCACCAAGAAAAAGCGATAGTCCAATTCATTATTATTTGTATAGCGTAGCCATCTTTTTTATGGCTTCTTTTATTTCCTTCCTTTTGTCGGCGGGCTCTAAAAGCACGGCATCATTGCCAAAGGAAAGGATCCATTGTTTTACATCATACCAGCCGGATGTGTTCATGGTTAAAATGATGGAGCCATCTTTGTGTTTTTCAATGTTCTGATTTTTACACCACTGCCGTTCCTGAATATACGGCGCCTGTTTGGCACAGAACTGAATTTTAACGGTAACCGGATCGTCATAGACAATTCCAAAAGCATCCTCCATGATCACATCGGGATCGAAATCATCGGGAATATTAAACTCGTTTTCCGTGAGGGTGATTTTTTCGATTCTTTCTACAGCCAGAGTGCGAATGGCATCATGTTCAGCTACTCGTACCGATAAATAAAGCCCTCCATTCCAGTCGAATAATTTCAGCGGGTCAATATGGAAGGTCTTCATTTTACCCGAAAAAAAAGAATGATATTCAACAAGGCACGTTTTCTTCTGTAAAATGGCATCGGTCAATAATTCTATAATTTCCTCTTTTCCCGTATAATCTTTCGTAAATTTGTCGGCCGACAGAAAGAGCGTTTTGATCTTTTCCAGTTTTTGGACCAGACCTTCCGGCACAAAAACATCCAGTTTGCTGAAAGCCCTTTCAATATTGGTCTCTATATCGGTGCCGCGGTAGATACGCGAATGGCCCTTGATGAAATAAAGGCTGATGATTTCCGCAAGCGTCAGATTCAAATCCGCAACTTTGATTTCCGACAATCGGCGGGCAAATTCTTTATCCAGATAATACCTTGTTTCACCGCCCAGCAGAGCTTTGTCCTTATCAATCATAATTTTGAATTCGCTCTGAATTTCGTCAATAATTCTATAGGCTTGTCTTTTATCAATGTCGAGCCTTTCCGAAAGGGCGGATATGGTCGTCCCCGTCGGCTGGGAAAGAAGGGTTATGGCGTCCACAAGTTTCCTGATCATTTTCAAGCGCATAACTTCACCAGAATAAAATTAAAATAATGAATGAACTAAACGAGTTAATGAAGCCTACAAAATATTTTCATCAAACGCAAAATTATTTTTTCAAAAATGTCCAAAAATGACACTCCGCTGATGCATTCTTCAGCCGTAAATAATTAAAGGGGGTTCACCATGGCGGCAAAAGAAAAAGAGCGCGAAGAAAAAGGGTTGTCTGATTACGGGATCATTTATCTTTCCGGGACTATTAACGAAGCAAAGGCTGAAAGCGTCTGTAAAGAAATCATCGAATTCAACATCAGGGGAAGTATCAATCAGATTCAAATGGTCATCAATTCGCCGGGCGGCACATGCACAGCCGGGTTTTCAATCATTGACATCATGGAATGGACAAACATTCCCATATACACAACGGGCATTGGAATGATTGCCTCTATGGGGTTGCTCGTTTTCATGACCGGTGAAAAGGGCCACAGAGTTGTTACGCCGCGGACATCCATTTTGTCTCACCGCTTTTCAGCCATGAATATGGGCAACCACAGCCAGCTTATCGCCGGCC
>NZ_DDYV01000074.1:0-14307 GCF_002348205.1 Desulfobacter sp. UBA2225
GTGTACCCGCGTCGGGGTGCGGGATTTAATGCAAATAAATGGGACGCACTTTTGCCTACAGGAATCCGGGTGTCTGACAAAATTTCCTTGGCTTTGGCAATGTTGATGACAGGGTTGCCTTTGCCGTCCCCAAAAATGGTATTAAATATCACCGTATTTTCCGGCAGCTCATTGTTTTTATCGAGCACACCGGTCTGGTATACGATGTTGCCATCCTTGTCCGTCAAGGTGAGTTCAATCCATACCTGGCGCATATCAGCTAATCCTGTGGGCAGGCTGTGTCCGGCACCTGTATTGGAGACCACCACCCGGGCGGTGTTTTCTTTTTCCATCTCCAGGGAAATTTCAGCCGCATGCCTCAGGCGCGCCACAGCCATGGCGGATTTCTCTTTGTCGGAAAACATCTGGGGCAAACCGGAATTGGCGCCCACAAAATAGTGGGTAAAGATATGGGGCCGCTGTTTTGCGTCTGGTGTGGCACTGCCCGGGTTTTCGGGCCGCGGCGTGGACCCTGTGGCAGGCACTCCCGGCCGCTGGTACATATGACACCCCTGGCAGGAGACATGCTTTTCAGGATCAGGACTGTTGTACGGGCCGTTTTCCCACTCCGTGTATGTGGTTTCAAGGTCGGTGCCAAAGGCCACATGTTTAACATCATGGCAGGTACCGCAAATTTTTGAATCGGTATGCAGTTTTGAAAACGCGGCATCGTGAAACTCAGGTTCAGTATCGTCAAAGGGCCCATACTTGATACCGGGATCATCCTCGCCCTGGCCGGGTGATAAGACCAGTCCGTTGTTGTACATCTTGGTTATATCTACGGCCACATGGCAATAGTCACATTGGATACCCTGAGCAGCAATTCCCTCAATTTGTGAAAACTCATCAGACACTTTTTTGGGAAAACCGGTAACATATCCCACAGGGGTATGGCACTTCACGCATGACTCGGCCTCCGCAATATGACCGGCTTCGGTCAGGCCCTGGAGGTAAAATTTTGCCACCCGGGTATAAACCGGGTCTTTATGGGAAAGGTGGTGCATGGAATTTTGCCACTGGGCCATAATCTCATCATGACACGCCCCGCAGGTTTCGGGATCAATGAACTGATCCAGTTTAAAAACCATTTCCTTGGTAGGGGCCCCAGAGGGCAGAACCCACACCAGTCCAATACACAGAAAAATTAGCCCGCACCAGGTGGCTAAAATCTGTATTCTTATTTTATTTTGCATTATTAAGCACTCCTTTTTTTTCACACCCCGAAACAATATGCGGCCCACCGGGCCGGTCATTTTCTCGGGGCTCAGGATTTGCAGGGGCCACGGCCCTGTTGGTTCGCCTTCTGGGTGCCCTTTGCGATCCACTCCAAAAAACGAACAACGAAATTTTTTTTCTTATTTGTGACTACACTATTTTTCATGGGTTTCCACATAATAAATGAGCAGCAGATGCCCGTTTCCCATATCCTGACTGGACTCAAACCTCAGGCCTATGTCAAGATCAAGGGGTGGGGCAAATAGGGACAGTCCTGAACCAAAGAGGCGGGGCACCAAGGTCAAGTGCACCTGGGTGATCAAATTGTCACGGGCAAACAACGTGTTGACCGTGGCTCCGCCAATCAGGGCCGCACTGGTATATCCCTTGCGTTCAAGATCTTCAAGAATCTTAGCCGGGGGCAGATCCGTAAATATCAGGTTGTCCTGATCACTTTGCCTGGATTTATCCCGGGTCATGACAACATTAAGGCGTTCCGGAAGGGGTTTGCCTATGGTGTCATAGGTTTTTGATCCCATAATCATGGCACCTGACTTTTTGGTCAGTTCCACAAAATATTTTTTATCGGCTTTGCCGGTCCAGTCGACAAGCTGTCCGGAGTTCTTGGCAATCTTACCGTCCACCGTTGAGGCCATCAGCAGAATGACTTCCATATATTCCCCCCTTTCCAGATGGAAACAGGACAGACAGACACCTTAAATAGATCCGGCAGCCCTGTCTGTCCTGTTTGACTTTAAAAACAAATTGAATATTAAAGTACTATTTATACCAGGCCTTTAAAAAAGTCATTGCCCTTATCATCAACAAGGATAAACGCAGGAAATTTTTCCACCGTGATCATCCACACGGCTTCCATACCCAACTCTTCATATTCAACCAGCTCGACTTTTTTAATAAAATCTTTGCCCAGACGTGCGGCAGGACCACCAGGAGAACCCAGATAGAAACCGCCGTAAGTTTTGCAGGAATCGGTAACGATCTGAGAGCGGTTGCCCTTGGCCAGCATGACCATGGACCCACCTTCTTTCTGAAAAATAGGCACATAGGGATCCATGCGGCCGGCTGTGGTGGGTCCGAATGATCCGGAAGCTTCGCCTTCAGGTGTCTTTGCAGGCCCTGCATAATAGATGACGTGATTTTTAATGTAATCGGGCAGCCCCTCGCCCTTTTCATACCGTTCCATAAACTTGGAATGGGCAATGTCTCTGGCCACAATGATTTTACCGGTCAAAGAAAGACGGGTGGATACCGGATATTTGGTCAGTTCAGCGCGAATTTCATCCATGGAACGGTTCAGGTCAATCTCAACGGCAGGAACCATTTCAGGTTCGCTGGCGGGCAGGTATTCTGCCGGATTTTCGACCAGCTGTTCCAAGAAAATGCCGTCCCGGTTGATTTTGCCCTTGATCTGACGGTCAGCTGAGCAGGAGACGCCGATGCCGATGGGGCAGGAAGCCCCGTGGCGCGGAAGTCTTACGACCCGGATATCCAGGGCAAAGTATTTGCCGCCGAACTGTGCGCCAAGGCCTAAATCCCTGGACCGGTCCAGAACTTTTTGCTCAAGGTCAATGTCCCTGAACGCATGACCGGTTTCACTGCCCGTGGTGGGCAGGGTATCCAGGTAACGGGCCGAAGCCAGCTTCACAGCCTTGAGATTGAGTTCCGCAGAGGTTCCGCCAATAACAAATGCGATGTGATACGGGGGACAGGCTGCTGTGCCCAGGTGCTTCATTTCTTTGAGCATGAAGTTAATCAGGCTCTCTTCGGTATTGAGCACGGCCTTGGTCATCTGGAACAGGGCTGTTTTATTGGCAGAACCACCACCTTTTGCCATGAACAGGAAGTTATATTCATCACCCTGGACCGCAGCAATGTCCACCTGGGCAGGCATATTGTTTTTGGTATTCACTTCTTTGTACATAGTGAGCGGCGCATTCTGGGAGTACCGCAAATTATTTTGTGTATAGGCTTCAAAGGCGCCTTTGGACAATTCGCACTCATCATTGGACCAAGTCCAGACCTGCTGCCCCTTTTTACCCATAACAATGGCGGTGCCGGTGTCCTGACACATGGGATAGACCTTTTCAGCCGAAATTACGGCGTTTTTCAAAAGCTCGAGGGCTACATAGCGGTCATTGTCAGAACTTTCAGGATCATCAATGATAGCCTTTACCTGCGCCAGATGTTCGGCCCGGTACAGATGGGCCACGTCTTTAAACGCAGCTTTGGCCAGTAGAGTCAATGCAACGGGCTCCACCATGACCACATCCTTACCCTCAAATTCCCGGACCCGGACATGATCCTTGGTCAACAGGCGGTATTGCGTTGCATCCTTTTTTAACGGAAACATGGGTTCATAGTTAAATTCCATTCGTTTTTCCCTCTTTTAGTTTTTCCCTATTTTAGAAGATCTGACAAGCAGCAATCTGAACTGCCTGCTGCCTGCCGCCATTATTTGAAATAATTAATATAAAAGTCCGAACAAATTGTCCAATTTTCTTTTATATTTTTCCAATTTCCTATTTAATCATAGCCATCCTGCGTCTTAAATATGCAATCCGGGTCTGAAGGGGCAGATTCTTGGGACAGTGATCCTCGCACCCCATAAGGGTCATGCAGCCGAACACCCCGTCACCATCACCGATGATCTCGTAAAATGCTTCATCGGTCCGCTTATCCCTGGGATCCAGATAAAACCGGGCCAGACGCATGAAACCCACGGCGGACAGAAAATCGGGCCGCATACGTTTCGTGGCGCAGGCAGACACGCAGCACCCGCACTCCACGCAGCGTTCCAGTTCATATACCTCATCCATGATATCGGGGTCCATGCGCTCTTCCAGTTGGTCGAAATCCATATCGTCAGTTTCAATATCATGGATCCACGATTCCACCCGCTCGCTCATGGCCTGCATGAATTTGCCCGTGTTCACGGACAGATCACCGATCAGCTCAAACCCGGGCAGGGGAGCAGGGTAATCTGTCCATTTTCAAATTTTGAGGTCAGGGTCCGGCAGGCCAAATCGGGTTTCCCGTTGATCACCATGCCGCAGGAACCGCAGATCCCGGCCCGGCAGACGAAGTCAAACTGCAAAGAGGCTTCCTGTTGTTCCCGGATCTCGTTTAATGCAATGAAAATGGTCATCCCCGGGGCTTCGGTGACCTCATAGGTTTCCATACGCGGCGCGTCGCCATTTTTCTGCGGGTTGTACCGAAATATCTCAAATTTTAAACGTCTTCCGTTTTCGCTCATTATTTATACCCCCTGCCGATACGCTCGTTTTTGCCTTTGAATTTTTCCGGGATGGACGTGGGATTGAGCAGTTCCTGCATCTCGAAACGGTCTGCCTTTTTATTGGCATTTTTTATCTTTTCGATCTGGGCCACGCGTTTTTCCGTATCCGGGTGGTGAATGGTTTTGTCCTCACCACATCCCCTTCCCCCCGGCGGCAGCTCCATTTTCATGGCATCCAGCGCCTCATAGGTGACTTTCGGCAAATCTGCATCGTCGTCCTCCCAGGACGTCAGGGTGCGCTTGAGCCAGTCGCGGTCATTTCTTTCCGGGAAATCTTCCCGGGCATGGGCCCCCCGGCTTTCGGTCCTCAGCATGGCACCATAGGCCACACACAGGGCTAATTTAATCATCTTGGGCACCCGGATGGCTTCCACAAGCTCGGGGCTGGCTGAAGATGTTTTGTTCCGCAATGCTATATTTTTTGCCCGCTGGTTGAGCGTTTTGAGCCCGTCCACAGCCTGTTCCAGCTCCGATGCGTTGCGACCCCCCCCCACCTTGTCCATCATAATCTTCTGCATTTCAGCTTTCAACCGGAACGGGTTTTCTCCATATTCCCGGGTGAGCAGGTCTCCAATCTTTTTTTCCTCACGGTTCATAAAGTGTTCAATGGTTGCGGTGGAGATAGTCAGGCTGCTGGCAGCACAATAGTCCGCCACAAATTCACCGACGATCATGCCGGCCACAACGGTTTCAGCAACAGAGTTGCCACCCAGGCGATTAAATCCGTGCAGGTCCCAGCACGCGGCTTCACCGGCCGAAAACAGCCCCTTAAGGGTCGGGCTTTCGCCCGTGGCTTTGGTTCTGACCCCGCCCATGGCGTAATGCTGGGTGGGTCTGACAGGGATGTATTCGGAAACCGGATCAATACCCAGAAAGTATTCGCAGATCTCTTTGATTTCGCGCAGGTTCTTTTCAATATGCTTGCTGCCCAAAAGGCTGATGTCCAGCCAGAGATGATCACCGTAGGGAGACTGGACCCCTTTGCCCTTTCGTATGTGCTCAATCATGCGCCTGGACACAACATCGCGAGAGGCCAACTCTTTTTTATCGGGCTCATAGTCGGGCATAAACCGGTAGCCGTTCCTATCCCGGAGCAGGCCGCCATCCCCCCGGCATCCTTCGCCGGCCAGAATACCCACAGGTACAATACCGGTGGGATGGAACTGCACCGCTTCCATATTCCCCAGGGCGGCAATGCCCGTTTCCAGGGCAATGGCCTCTTTCCTTTCATGGACGGGGATCTCCATCTGGGTGGCCTTGTTGCCCATAGTATAAAGCATGGTGTGACCGGTACCGTCGGCGGTAAAACAGGTGCGCCATTTTTGGGTGCCGCCGAAACTCCGGGCTGTGATCAGGCCGTGGGCCTCATGCTTTTCAGTGATGATCTCCTTGCTGCCGTCAATAATTACTTCCTCGTCACCGCCCCTGACCCTCGACCAGGGAACGCCCCAGGCTGAAAGCTGTCGGATGGCTTTGGGCGCCGTGTTAACAAACATTCTGGCGACATCCTGGTCACACCCCCAGTCAGACCCCTTAACCGTATCTTCAAAGTGGATATCTTCATCATCCCCTTCGCCTTTGGCACAGGCGCCAAGGCTTGCCTGCATGCCGCCCTGGGCCGCAGCAGAGTGGGACCGTTTGGCAGGCACCAAAGATAGAATAATGGAATCATAGCCCCTCTGCTTGGCTGCAATGGCCACGCGAAGCCCTGCCAAACCGCCACCGATAACAAGTGAATCCGTATATATGATATTCATTGGGCGTTCCCTTTCTTAGAGTGTTTCTTCTGGACTATGACCGCCTTCAATCATGTGGTGGATTTCCCCTTCGGGGGCGTATTCTTCGGATTCCGAAGGCCCGGCTTCTTCGATGAGTGCCTCATGGGCTGCGTCATCATCACCTGCAGCGTCTTCCTGGATTCCTTCCTGGAGTTCTTTCTGGATTCATAGCTGGAGATCGCCCGGATCATCTACCACTTTTTCGTGGGCAGCTTCAAACTCCCGGACCACAGGGGCACTGTCATTGGGCATGCTTTCTTCGATGGGGGAGGAAGCGGCCTGTTCATGAACGACTTCAGTGTCAGGCAGCGCTTGATGGAACGCACGCTCAGCTGCAGGCTCAGCCCCATAGGTCTGGGCCCTGGTGGTGGACTGATGGGGTTTATCATCTTTATAGCGCAGGCCGATAATCACAAAAACCAAAAGAGCGAGAAGCCCTGCAGACAAAAAAACAATAATCAGCTTGTTTCGCAAATTTTTCAATTTTGCTCGATTTTCTCTGGCACGTCGATAGTCACCCCCCTGGAACCAACCCCATTTCATGCACAGCCGATAAAGGCCGATGTTGCCGTGAAGCACGGCGCACACCAGCAGGATCAGATAAATAAACCACATATTGCCACCCAGCACCCTGCCGGCGCACAGGTAGGCATCAATGGAACCCGGATGGGTAAGCATGGTGTAAAGATGAACAGGACCTGCAAAAAGCATAATAAAACCGGTCAGGACCTGTATATACCATAAATTTGGTATCCTGATGTCTCATCATGGCCATCTGGTCTTTTATAATACGGTGCTGTTTCCAGGAGATGAGAAATTTCCTAATCCCTAGCAGCGCATGAACGATAAACAAGAAAAACACTATGAATACGGCGAAAAAGACGGCAATGGGATAGCCATGCCCGGTGTCGGATAAAAATGCCAGTTCCATGTTTTTGGACACCCAGTTAAAGGCTCTCGGTCCAAGGATGATACTGGCGTCTAAAACGATATGCACCCACACGAACAGGCCTAGAACAAGACCGGTACCACTCTGGAGAAAATCCAGCCGGGCCGGAAGCCTGCTCTTTTTCTTAATTGATTCAATGGTGTAGCTTTCCAATGTAGAAACATCCTTCGTGTTATCGTTTTAAATGCATTCTTGCAGATCTGTTCTATTTCGCCTAAATTCCTGCAGAGATAGAAATTGTTTTTTAAATGCATTTACTTTAACCTCTCAGATTTTGCTTGATCCTGAGATGAGATAATGGTGCCGGTATGAACCATCCGCCAGCCCCGAGACACGATTACCCCTCGTAATAAATCCAAACCACCTGTTTTGTCAAATATTTATTCTCAAACAGGCAACCTTAAAAAATATTCATAAATAAAGGAGATAAAAGGAAGTTTTCTTTTCAAACCCTCGACGGTTGTGCAGGAAAACAGCCCTGAATTTTTCCAAAACTGCCGGGGGTTTTTGTTTTTTCTTGAAGTTTTACCCTTGATGCGCCACAATACCTGCAAATTCATTTCCAACCCGGGTGTATCCTGATAAAAGGCGCAGTTTTAAATTGCAGGATGATCGGCATGCTGCAGCAATAGGGTGGTCTCACTTAATACAAAAGATCTATATGCTTGAAAAGCTTGCCTTACAGAAAAAATTCATTACAGATGCTCAGTGCGCACAAGCAATAGAAGCATGTCGCCACGCAGAAAATTTTGATCTTGCGTTAAAGAACTATTTTGAAAAGGAAAAAATTCTTACCGACAAGCAGATGAAAATTCTTATAGCCACCTATACTGCGTTAAAAACCATCCAGAAAAATCAGGTCTTCGGAAATTGTGCCGTTGATTTAGGGTTTATCAGCAAAGAACAATTCCTTGGGGAGATGACCCGGCAGAAAAATACAATTACGGAAAACAACCAACCCGAGTTTATCGGTAAAATATGGACACAAGACCAGACACTTAACCAGGAAGAGTACCAGGAGATCATACAGCAACTTCAAAAAGAGCAGAATCCCCAGGGGACTGCCCGGTCAACCAGGCCTGTGGCAGATCCTGATCCGGAACAAACAGATCACTCGCTGGCCACAGAGCTTGACTGCGACGTGATGCTTGAAATTGATGCCTCCGGTATGACGGCATTTATAAGAAAAACCGGTAAATTTAAAGACACGGTTACTGCCGCCAAAATCATTGAACAACTGGAGGATAAGGGTATTGTTTACGGCCTGGTTGAATCGTCTGAGGTAGAAAACTTCATAGATTCATCGGGATTCAGGACCAATCCGTTCCGGGTGGCGCAGGGGAGGGACCCGGTACCGGGCAAGGATGCCAGGATCGAATATTTTTTTGAAACAGACCATCTCAAGGCCGGGGATATTGATGAAGACGGCAACATTGACTTCAAAGACAGGGGACCCATCCCCTGGGTAAAAAAAGGAAGTCTGCTGGCAAAAAAATTCCCCATGACCGAAGCCCGTAAGGGCAGAAATATCTTTGACCAGGTTGTTTACGTTCCTGCCGTGGCAGACATGGCCCTGAAATATGGCACAGGGGTTATCTGCGCTTCCGACGGCCTTGAACTCTATGCTGAAATCAGCGGCACCCCGACCCTTGATCAATCTGATAAAATTCAGGTAAGCCGTGCCTTTATTGCGCCCAGTGATGTAAATTTCGAAACCGGGCACATTGACTATGAGGGAGATATCGTCATCAAAGGCACACTCAAGAACGGATTCAAAGCCATGGGCCATGCGGTTCGCGTCGGCACGGTGGACGGCGGAGAAATCCGGGCCACTGGAGATGTTACGGTTCTCAACGGTATGATCGGCGGCAAAGTATATGCCCGGGGCAATGTCCGCATAAAATTCGTACAGAACTCTACTATTTACTGCCTGGGCAACCTCACCGTGGACAAAGAGATCCTGGACAGCCGAATCATCACATCCGGTGCCGTAATCATCAATAACGGAGAAATCATATCTTCGAACATCACCTGCAACAAAGGGCTTTTTGCCCGGCAACTGGGTACGGAGAAATCCGTACCCAACACAGTCACCTTTGGTGTCGATGCCTTCACCGCCCGGGAACTGAAACGCATCCAGGACCGAATTGAACATAGTATCGACGGACAGGAACAGCTCTATGAAAAGCTGGAGTCCCTGTCTGAAACACTTTCCCGTGACACAACAAATACGTTGGGACTGGTTCACGAAATCGAAAGGGCAAGACAGGATAACTTTTTGTTGTCACAAAGCCCAGGGAATCCCATCTCAGCCGGACTCAAATCCCAGATACAGGTGAACAACCGGTTGCTGGTACGTTTAGACAGAGAGGTGAACCAGCTGCTTGACCACATTGAAAAGAAAAAAAGCCAAAAAGAAGGATTCAAGGCTGAGTTGAGCCGGCTGGAAAGCACCCTTGAAAAACTGAGAAGCGAACAGGATAATTTCACCCGGTGGCAGCAACGCAACCCAGGGATTGCCCAGGCGGTTATCTTGGGCCAGGTCATCTCGGGAACCATAATAAACGGTCCGGATGTATCAATGGAAATCCTTGAGACCAGAAAGAATGTAAAAATTCTTCAGACCCTTGTCGCCAAAGATGGCGACACTGCAATGGGAATACAGATCGTTGACAATACTAAATGAAAATAAAGTCCAGGCGTTCCGGAACAGGCTGTATAGCCAGGATATGCCGGAAATCATGCGCCGGGGAGGCGAAGGCCTAACGCCTGTAAAAAAATACCCCGAAGACGAAAACGGTTATCCCCTTGTCCCCATCAAGAGGATTACCCGTTTTTTCATAGAAGAGATGGAAAAAGCGCAATTTGTGCTGCCGGACCAGCATATTGAGGAACTTTATACACTGTTTCGGACTCTGATCCAGGATCTGCCCGAGCTCTCATTTGATATAAGTGACAGTATTTCCCAGGAGGACATTCAGGATGCGGATAATAAAACTACCATTGAATTTCTCACCACCAATGTCATCATTACCTATTTTCACCTGGCAAAAACCAATCTGGAGAACCGGGATGAGAGCCTGCTTAACCCTGATATGCAGTCCATTATGAAACAAAGCACAGCGGGCAGGGATTATAAGCGCCTTGTGTCGAACACCCTGAAAGGACTTATTTTCAGCCTGTCCCAGGACAAACCATGGTTTGAATACATCGAAGATATTAATGACGCAGATCTGATCTGCCGGCTGGTTGGAGCCAGACTGCCGAGCATGGAAAAAACAACCTTGGGCGCCATAACCGGTAAATCCCGACAGGAGATCGCCGGTTACAACGAGATGTTCACCAAACTGCTTTATACCCGCGCCCGGACCATAACCACCGAGAAAAACAAAAAAGAGTACTTCAAGTCCATGGAAAAGCTGGATACAGCCATCTATGGTATCTTAAAAAAGATGGACCGATTCCTGGCGATGACATATCGGCTGAGTCAGATTTTGGACATTCCTTCCAGATTCATTATCGGCGATACATTTTCCAAACTCAGGCAAAATATGCTGTGGCTTTTTTTTGACGTATGGCCCAAAGCCTATGAACAGGGGAAGATGCCGAGCCAGAGAACTGTTTCCGCCCTGCGGCACAGGATGAATATCTTGTTCAACCTACCCCACATCACACGCTTCTGCCGGGAATTTACCCAGAACCCGGCATTCCAGACCCCGGTGAATGATCTTTTCCGGCTATTGTTCAAGGCGCTTGTAAACAACATTAACCATGTCTCCATTGAAGAGAACAACAACAGTGCCGGCCTGGGGCCGGTGGAAAGTGCATTGTTTGAAATCCGGCGGGCCATTGAAAATTTTGATCTGCATGAATCCCGGCTTACAGATGAAAAAAAAGAGGTAAAAACGGCTTATATTTCATTAAGTTATAAAACGGACGTTGAATCCATAGACGCGGTTTTAAATCTTTGTGACATGATCTGTGAAGTGACCCATGACAAGGACCGGGAAATCATGGTCAGCATACGGGCCGCACTTATGGAAAAAAGCTTTTTCACCCTTGCAGAATATGCCGCCCAAAAGGTAGCGCCTAAAGACGTCATCCCTGAAATCAGTAAACGGCTTCACGCCTTTGCCGTCCATTACCGGCCTCAAAGGGAATTTTACCGGATATTTTTTGATACCTATGTCATTTCCAAGCCCAGGCCCAATGTCCCCCATTACACCCGGTTTCTGATAAGCAACAGGCCCTTTGCCCAGGCTATGCTTATGCGCTTTGCAGATTACAAGACCATGAAAAATTTTTTGCCGGAATCCTATATTGAAAAAGCAAACCAGCTGCTCGATGATCTGCTGAAAAAAACCAGGACTACAGCTTGGAACCCCGGCATGGAAGCGTTATAAACAACACGTTCAAAATCAGACGCATCCAAATTTAATCAGCCAATACTCATCAGAGAAACCATGGATCCTTCACAACCATTTTCTGATCTGAAAGCCATATACCAGGCAGCAATCAAACGGGGGGACCCATATGCCATGGCGCAGTCAAGGGTAACCCTGGACAACAACACCCTTGACAAAAAACCACTGAACTTCTGCTGGCTTGCGGGGCCGGCATTAACGAAATTAACAGACAGACACCGACCAAGTCAGTAATGACTTGATTTTTTCAAAGGTTCACAACATTCTTTTGGGCAATAATTTGTCTGCCCCGAATGCAGCTCGGCAAAAGGCGGGGCTGGATATCAGTGAATACCTGGGCAGAAATAATTCATTCTTTGTTGTGGGTTCAGCCTGGGTATTCATAGACCAGGTCAGCCCATGGCTGTTATTATAAAATAAGAACTTACTATAGGCATTCCATGTTCTTCAGAAGTTCAAGCTGCTCAATGGTTTTTTCCGCCACTTTTTTATTTTTAGTAAAAAGACGTTTTAAACGTTCGATAAGCTGCTTTTGCTTTGTCTTATCATTGGCATAATATTCATGCGCTAACAACTTTTTGGCGTAAGCTAAATTTGATTGCACTTCGTCAGGGATTCGCTCTCCGTCATGACGCGCCGCATCCTCCGGGCATACATCATGACAAATTCCACATCGGATACACTCGACATCGTTTATAAACGCAATGTCATTTTCCATCCCGATTGCCCCGGCAGGACATTCATCGACGCATATTCCGCATCCCGTACACGATTCTTTCTTTATCCATGGCATTTATGTCAGTCTCCTTTTCTTAATTTTATGTACTTTTTTTTATCATAAAACCAGTTTTGAAACTACCATATCATTTTTATCAACACCCAGTAAATTTGCTATTGGGTAACATTTTGCAATTAAAAGAAAAAATTGATTCGGATGGCAACTTTCCATAAGGCCTTCAAAATTGCCCTGCCCTTTCGATATGATAAGATCAGCATTATTATATTCTTCTAAAAATTCATCTGAACAAAAGTCAATGAGTGTTGAAGGCGCATCAAAACCATTGGAAATAACCCTGCAAATCTTGTCAATGCCTACTTGATTTGCATCTTCAAGTGTTGCGTCGTTGATTACAGGTTTTCCCCGTACAGCAAAAGTGATGTTTTTATGATTCATTGTTTCAATAAATAATTTATCAAAAACTATTTCGCCACAATTATCGCCTAAGTATAAAATAGTTTCAGCTTTACGGATTTCATTTTTTAATTCTGACGTCATATCAACTTTTAAATTTTTATGAAAAAAAAATTCAATTTGATTCGATATGTCGTCATTAACACTTTGTGCGCCATAATCAATTNNTTTGCCGCTGTGAAAAAAGGATTTTCACTTTCATTAACGATGGTCTTCCAATATGGGTATTCTTTTAGAAGAATATCATTGGCCTCTAATTTTTCTTCGGCATACAGGTTTGTATTGCTAAGATGAATCCTGGCCATGCGGTGAATTTCAGTTGCCAATTGGGGATTTGAAAGTTCCCAATTAGATTCAATAAGTTTATGTACTGAAAAAATGAAATTTGCTGCAACTTTTTCATCAGGTTTAAATTTATCAATAAGTTTTTCAATTGTCCTGATATGACAAAAATAGCATTCGTGCCTCATACTTCCCCTTTATTGATGCATTACGCCCATTCAAATAATGAAAACCTAACCTTGGGTATCAAAAACCAAAGTTTAGTGCCAAACCCAATAGGACTATCTGCGCATATTCTACTATTATCTTACGGTCCGACTTTGGGCAGTATATCCTTAAAAACAACGCCGTAAATATCCCAGATAGTGACAAACAATGCCGCAATAATAGGACCGATGATGATGCCGATAATACCGAACATGGCAATGCCGCCAAGGGTGGAAAATAAAATTAAAAGATCGTGCATCTCCGTGTCTTTGCCCACAAGCCTGGGCCGCAGAAGATTGTCAGCACTTCCCACGATCATCCCGCAGAAAACGATAAGAGCGCCGGCCTTAAACCATGCACCCTCGGCGAATAGCCAAAGCGCCGCCGGAATCCATATCAAAGCCGTTCCAACGGGCGGTATAATGGACAACACCGTCATGACAGCACCCCAGAAAAACGAACTGTCAATGCCAACCACGGCAAACGCGATGCCGGATGCCCCGCCCTGAACAATACCGATGATGGTGGTTCCCTTGATCGTGGCCCGNNAGGTAAATTTGTCAAGAAGCCGTCTTTCATACTTATCGTCCAGGGGCATATAAAATAGAATTTTCTCTAACAGCTTATCTCCGTCTATAAGAAAAAAGAACATGGTATATAAAAGAATGGCCACCATAAATATAAAATTTATAGTGCCCATGGTGGCGGTTTGAAGCCCGTTGACAAAAAATTGACTTGCGGCGCCCACCAGTTCTCCGGCCTTGATGTAGATGGTTTCTCGGTAGGGCTCTACCTGTTCATAAAAAGGGAGATCTTCCAGCCACTGGGAAATGGCTACGGGTGAAGACAATTGTTTCTGAACCCAGGGTGTTGCTGTCTGACCCACCTTGATGGCCTGGCTGGTT
>NZ_DDYV01000175.1:0-20941 GCF_002348205.1 Desulfobacter sp. UBA2225
TTTTGAATAAAAAAAATTTTTTATTTGTGTCGGAATAAATTACTGATGGTTATTATATTACAAATATGCTATAAATCATAGCTCAAATATGTAACTTTTTATCAATTGATAGACTATTATTCTGTAATATATATTGCCGATGGTTTATCCTCCAAAACACTGCGAGATGGCTCTTATCCCTATGATCACTAACCACATCACAAATAAGACACAAATGTAATTAATGATAATCAATCAAAATATTCCACCATAACCATACACAACAAATAGTTTTCAAATCAGTGTTTTTGACCGTTGAGAGCAAAAATGTCAATTTTGGGATTTATCAGAGAATATAACGGGTTAATGATGGATACCCGTCTTTTTGAAAGGGCGAAGAGTGCTGTTTAAGAATATGCTTTTATACTCACAGAAAAATTTGTTTTTTTTACGGGTTCAACAAACATGTTCGGAGATCAACGATCTTACCATGGTGGCAATATTGTCAGGGGCCATCTCACTGAACTGGGAAAAGGGAATGGTATCGAGAACCTTTACTGTCATTTCGGTGTGCCCCTGAAAGGTTAGTGAATGTTTAGGCAACGCCTTATTGGTATTACTGATGGCAATCGGCTGAATGACAACACCTGTGTTTTTAGCCAGGATAAACGCCCCGGGTTTGAATCTGCCAATATGACCATCTTTGGACCTTGTGCCTTCGGGAAAAAAAAAATGGAGATATTCCGCCTTAAAAGGTCCTCACACTCGGCCATCATGGCCTTAATGCTCTCCTTGTCACCGCGCTTAAGTTTAATATCCCCATTGTTAAATGCCATATTCCAACCAATGAACGGCAGCCGGAAAACGGAACTTTTAGACACCCATCGATAGGGAAACAGCAGTCGGTAAAGTACAAGGATATCCAGCTGGCTTTGATGATTAGATACAAATACATAGTTTTTGCGAATATCGAGCTTCTCCCGCCCCACAATTTTTACGAACCAGGACGGCATGGCCCAGGTATAAACCGAGGCCCAGAACGCACTGAAAACGTTTGACACAATCCTTCGCGGATCAAAAGGCGCCGTGCATATGCGCAACACACAGGCCACACAGAAAAAAAAGGCGGAGGAGATACCTATAAATACAATAAAAACAGCTGAAAAAACCTTATTTAATTGCGTTTTGCTATAACTCATATGGGGTCAAACTCTCATACCCGTCATCTGTCACAAGGATGGTTTGCTCAAACTGGGCGGACAGGGAGCCGTCATTGGTCACAGCTGTCCACCGATCCTCAAGCACATGCAGTTCTTTTTTACCCAGGTTAACCATGGGTTCTATGGTAAACACCATGCCGGGAACAAGGGTAACACCCGTACCGGGACGTCCAAAATGAAGGACCTGGGGCTGTTCATGAAAATCAATTCCCACGCCATGACCCACGAACTCCCTGACCACCGAACATCCCTGGCCCTCGGCGTATTTTTGAATGGCATGACCAATATCCCCCAGGGTGGCCCCAGGCTTGACCTGCTCTATACCCCGCCGCAGACTTTCGGCCGCCACAGCCACAATTTTTTGGGCATCGCGTCCGGGCGTACCCACAAAAAAGGTTTTATTGGCGTCGGCATAGTAACCGTTTAGAATCGGTGTGATATCAATATTGACGATATCCCCATCCTCAAGCATCCGCTCGCCGGGTATTCCGTGGCAGATCACCTCATTAATGGAAACGCAGACACTCTTGGGATACCCCCTGTAGTTGAGTGGTGCCGGAACAGCGCCGGCTTTTATGGTCTGTTCATGAACATAGGTGTTGATGTCATCGGTTTTCAAGCCGGGGCGAATCATGGCCTCAACCCCGTGCATAATAGACAAAAGCAGTTCTCCGCATTTCCTGATGCCATCAACCTGTTCAGGTGTTTTCAGGATAATATCATACTTGTTTTTATACTTATCCTTCAAAGAAATTTCAGTTTTTTTATTCCGGCAGCAATTTTTAAATTTTTTCCCGCTGCCGCACGGGCACAGTTCATTGCGTCGAATGCTCGTTGATTTAATTTTCATACCATCTTAATCGCTTTCGCAGACCTCTCCCCAAAGGGAATGGGGGTATGCATTTATAATTTCGAGTGTAACCAAATCCCCGATGCCGGCCTGGTCCGATGCAAAATGCACAATTTTGTTTGCATCGCTTCTGCCAAACATCTGCCTGGTATTTTTATTCTTCTTTACGAACCCGTCCCTTGGTTTAGGGCTGTCACCTTCGACCAACACCGTAACTTTTTTGCCAACAAAGGCTTTGTTTTTCTTTTCTGTTATCTTCTCCTGGAAATCAAGCAGTTCATTTAGCCGATCGCGCTTAATCTGTTCATCCAGCTGGTTTGAAAATTTGGCAGCCGGCGTAAATGACCTTGCCGAATAGGCAAAAGCAAAGACCGCATCAAATTCCACGGTTTCAAGCAGATTCATGGTCTGCTCAAAATCGAAACGGGTTTCACCCGGAAATCCCACGATAATATCCGTGGACAGGGCAATATCCGGGCAAGCCCTCCTTAGGGCTGAAATTCTTGTGAAATAGGTGTTCCGGTCATACTTGCGGTTCATCCGTTTTAATATGTCGTTTGAACCTGACTGAACCGGCAGATGAAGATGGTTGCATACCTTGTCAACATCCTTTATCGCCTGGATCAGATCCGCTGATAAATCCTTGGGATGGGAAGTGGCAAACCGGATACGTTCAATCCCCTCCACCCTGCTGACAAGGTGAAGTAAATCAGGAAAACAGGCCTGCCCATTATTACCGGCATAGGAATTAACATTCTGCCCCAGCAGGGTAATTTCACGCACCCCGGATTTCGCCAAGCCCTCAATTTCTTCTACAATGGCAGATGGATTCCGACTTTTTTCCTTTCCCCGAACATAGGGCACCACACAATATGTGCAAAAATTTTCACACCCCTGCATAATCGTTACAAAGCGTGATACCTGAATTTTTTCGGCCATTGCATCCTTGGGGAAGCCTTCGAAGATATTTTCGCTGGGTTCTGTATCAACAATGCGGGTTTCACCGGCAACCAGCTCTTTAATATGGGTTTCAAAACGACCAAAGGCCTGGGTGCCTAAAACCAGATCAAGATGCGGCAGACGGACAAATGCTTTTTCCTTTTCTTTTTGTGCCACACAGCCGGCCATGATGGTCAGCGGACGTTTTCCTTTAATCCTTGTGCCCGCAAAACGGCCTAAAAAGCTATATGCCTTCTCTTGGGCCTTATGGCGGATGGCGCAGGTATTACACAAAACCAGATCGGCCAGGTCCGGGTCATGGGTTTGTTCATATCCTGCATTTTGCAAAAGACCCGCCAGAATCTGGGAATCATACACATTCATCTGGCACCCGATGGTGTTTACATAGGCTTTTGGCTTATCTTGGCTCAAAATAAAAGTCCTTTTTCAACGCTTGCGTGACCATATTTACCTCGTCCTGACGGTCCGGAGGCATGGCAAGCCGGATATGGCCGGTTCCGGGCTCCAATGTTGTGACAACCGCTATTCCTTCATAGGCTTCAAAAATAAATCGGATAAATCCGATTTTTGTCTTATCCACCATATATTCTTTTAAAACAGATTGCATAATATTTTAAATATAATCCTTTATGAACCGATTATAATACCACCAACCAAGTCTGTTGTTCAAGAGTTTTGTGCATATAAAATAGTCAGTCTTGATCTCTTTATTGCCGTACGGATTGACACGTCGCCACCCAAAAAGGTATAACCCGGCATTCCATGGAGATGAAACTTACATATACATCACCTGACCAGGAGGTCCTTCAAAGACTTCAACGTGTCCTTAACTGCCATCCTGTTATTGCAGGGCTGTTGGCCGACAAAGGGATCACAACAGCTGATGAGGCCAAATTTTTTCTGAATCCGGATTATTCCAGACTGAGCAATCCTTTTAAATTAAAGGATATGAGCAAAGCGGTAGAACGAATTTATACGGCGGTAACCAACAAAGAAAAAATTCTTATTTTTGGTGATTTTGATGCGGACGGGGTCACGGCTACGGCCATGCTTTACCAGTTCCTCTCCCTGGTGGAAGCAGATCTGTCCTGGTATGTGCCCCACAGAACAAAGGAAGGCTACAGCCTTCAGTTGCCCCACATTGAGATGGCCGTATCCATGGATGTGGACCTGATTATTACTGTGGACTGCGGCATCGGTTCCCATGAAGCAGTTCAGGCGGCAGCCAGGGAAGACATTGACGTCATCATCACCGACCACCATGAACCGGACACGACCATCCCAAACGCTTTTGCCGTGATCAATCCAAAGCAGGCTAACTGCAGCGCCAGACTTGAATACCTGGCCGGTGTCGGTGTGGCATTTTATCTGATTATGGGCTTGCGTAAGGTATTTAGAGAAAATGGCGTATGGGAACAATTCCCGGAACCCAAATTATCCGAATACCTGGACCTGTTCACCATCGGCACCATAGGAGACATGGTCCCCCTGGTGCTGGACAACCGCGCTCTGTGCGTGGCAGGAATAAAACGCATTCGCATGGGCCTTCGTCCGGCTCTTGTCTCTATGGCCCGTACATCCAGGGTTGATATGAATAAGCTGGATTCCGACGATATTTCATTTAAAATCGTGCCAATGCTTAATGCTGCGGGCCGCATATCACATGCAAGAATATGTGTGTCTCACCTGACCTGCCCTGCCCCGGCCCAGACCGAAACAAGCGCAGCCCTTCTTGATGAACTGAACAGAAAACGCAGGCTCATTGAAAAAGAGATTGTCGAAGATATTGAACGCCGTATTGCGGGCGATCCATCCATACTTGAAAACCGGCTTATTGTATTGTGGGACAGCAAATGGGATGCATCCGTACTTGGTATTGCCGCATCAAGGCTTGCTCGAAAGCATGTTTGTCCGGTGGTGCTGCTGAACTCAAAAGAAGACATTGCAAAAGGGTCATGCCGGAGTATTAACGAGATAAATATACACAAGATATTGTCTGAAACCCGGGATCTGCTGGAAACCTTTGGAGGGCATGCTATGGCAGCAGGACTGTCTGTCAGAAAAGAAAACCTGACGCGTCTGAAACCCGCATTGGCAGAGATCCTGGCTTTAGTCTGCACAGAAAAAGATTTTAAACCCATCCGGAAAATTGATGCCGTGATTGAGATTCCGGACATTACCCCGGAACTTGTCAGCCAGATAGATCTGCTTCGTCCCTTTGGCACCGGCAATCCCGAACCCGTCTTCCTTATGGAAAACATCTGGGTGGCATCTTCCATTATCATTGGCGGCTGTCATCGAAAAATGACCCTTAGGGATCAAAGCGGGGAACACCAGGTGGAAGCATTGCACTTCAACCTGTCCGACACAACCTGCCTGCCCGATTTTTTTTCTAAACTGATGGTAAAGCTTAAGGTGGACAGATTTAAGCAAAATTGTGTTCAGGTTATTGTTCAGGATATGTAATTAAAGCCATATTGACATGATCCAAAAACTTATAATTTTTAACCCAACAATCACCTGTAAATACCGTGTACCGTCAAACAATGGAGTTGAATAAGAACTATGGATGTTGTTTTGCATAGAGTTATGAATGTTCTTTTGTATACCTGGTACGGCGGTTTAATTCTGATAATCATGTGTTCGTATATCATAGCAAAATCCTGTGATGTTTTTGAGGCTGCAACGGACTGTCTTGGAAAAATCTGAGCGACGGTGTAAAGGGGGCTACTTTAAATGCAATAGGCTCTTCCATGCCGGAATTGCTGACCACCGTATTTTTTCTTATTTTGGCGACACAAGAAAATTTGGGTCGAGATTTTGCAGCAAGTATAGGCGGAAATTCCGGCTCTGCGATCTTCAATAGTATAATTATTCCAATGCTCGTGATTTGGGTTGTCTTAGCTATGGGCGTCACCGGAGTTAAAGTATCAAAAAAAGTTATATTAAGAGATGGGCTTTTCCTCATAGGTGCCGAAATAATGATTTTGGTTTTACTCTCGAGCCGTTACATTACCCATTGGAATGGATGGATTTTTACCGGTTTCTATTTCATTTATTTAGCTTATATGCTGTTATCTATGAAAAACGGTAATAATAAAGGGGATAAGGCCTATAAAAATGATGCCCCTGACACCTGGTTCGAAAAATATCAATTCAGATCAAGAGACGGAATAACAGCAAGAAGCTGGATATTATTAATATGTTCTACACTGGTTATGGCAAGTAGCATGCGCCTGGATAGTTGAAGGCTGTAAAGGTATTGCAGAAGCACTGAAAATACATCCATTGTTCATTGCATTGATCCTGATTGCGGCGGTAAGCAGCGTTCCAGATACAATTATTTCCATTAAGGATGCTAAAAAAGAAAATTATGATGATGCGTTGTCGAATGTATTGGGATCAAATATATTTGATATCACCATCAGCATGGGGCTTCCACTTGGGCTTTTTCTTTTGTTTACGGGCCAAAAAATTGACTTCATTGACGGTGCGCCTACCTTTATCGATGTTCAAGTCATGCTTCTGCTTGTTACCATTATCACAATAGGTATCTATTATTTCAGTGAAGAAATGGACATGTTGCATGTCTATGTATTATAGGTGTCCTTTATGCTGTTTTTATTCTTTATACGATTGGTGCCGCAGATTATTTAAATGGCGGGAATACATTCTTGGCAAAACCATCCGGTGCATTTATCGAATTCTTGCGCCAACCCGGAGGCATCAGTCAATTTTTACAAAAGACTGCAAATGGTTTGACAGGCAGCTGGTGAAAGTGGACCGTTCAAGCACTAAGTAAGATTGTCGTTTTTAAGTGTTTTTATATACCTAAAAAAAGCAGCCGCAACCGTTGGACAAAAATGAGAACCAACCCCGTCGGAAATAACCTGAAGCGCCTTTTCGCTGGACATACCGTCACGATATGGCCTGTCACCGGTCAGTGCATGAAATACGTCGGCAACGGCAATAATTCTTCCGAATAAAGGGATATCTTCTCCCTTCAGTCCATTGGGATAGCCTGTACCGTCCCAGCGTTCGTGATGGGAGGATGCTGCAACAAGAACATCTTCCATGCCTGGCAACGGCTTAAGGATGTTCTGAATAATCACGGTATGGGTCTGAATATGCTTAAATTCATCCATTGTCAGTTTACCGGGTTTGAGCAGCACATTATCACGTATTCCGATTTTACCTATGTCATGAAGACTTGCGGCAATCTGAAGACGATTCATGTCCTGATCTTTGAAGCCCAGTTCCCTGCCAATGGCTATAGCAAGCCTGGTAACAGCTTCGGAATGACCACTGGTATACTTATCCCGGGCTTCCAATACGTTGACAAGACTGGCGATAAAGCCGATCGTCAACTTCTGTTCATGAATAAGCCGCTCCCTTTCTTCAAGCATGCGCTGAAAATGATCGGAAAGCAGTTTTTCCATGGTAACGACAAGCATGTCCACGTTAAACGGCTTGACAATAAAAGCCGCAACACCATCCCTGATAAGACGTCTCATCATCGACTTGTCGCCTAGGGAACTCATAACCACAATGGGCAAAAATTCATACTTGTCAGTATTAAACAGTCTGCGACAAAGTTCATTGCCGTCTACTCGGGGCATATTGAGATCGGTAAGCAAAATATCAGGTGCAACATCATCAATGATGTCAAGGGCATGCTGCCCGTCATCGGCAAGCACCACTTTGAAGCCGGCATCCTCAAGCCCCTGTTTTGTAACCATTTGAATGGTTTTACTGTCCTCAACCACAAGTATGGTTTTATCCTTGACAAAGGTACACTTGTCCATCACACTTTCAATGTGTGGAATAAGTTCCTTATTTGCCAGGCGTTTGGGCACATATGCATCCGCACCGACCCTAAAACCGTTTTCAATATCAATGTCCGTATCAAGGGAACTTAAAACAATTACTGGAATATGTGCTGTTTCCGGATTTGATTTGATCCACTTACAAAAGTCCAATCCGTTAAGGTTAGGCATATCCACATCCGTAATTACCAGATCGAATTGCTCTTTTTTCAGAGCTTCCTGTCCCTGCAGGGCATCGGACGCAGTTACCGTATGAATATCTGCATGATTCAACAATGCTTTCACGGCAAAAAGAGCCGACCTGGAATCGTCAACGATCAGCACATTCGCTTTTTTCATGACCCAGCCTCAATTATTTTCATGTTCATCAACGCGCGTGAAGTATTCTATTATCGGCATGTTTATTTTGACTGTCAGTTATCCTTGAATTTATTTGCCAGGTCATTATCAATGACATAAATGCAAATCTCATTGGCTCCCTGCTGTGAATAATCAAATTTACTAGCCAGGTTGTCAATGAGAAACGTCACATCGCGTTTAATGCGTTTGTCATGGGCTTTAAAATCTTCAGTATCAAAATCCTTTATGGCCCGTCTGAAATTTGCATTGTCCATAAAAGGCTCCAACACCCGTTTTTTTAAGTTGTGGACATACCGTTCATGAAGAGATTTAAACAGCCGGGTTTGAACAATGTTCTTTCCTTCGATCATGATCTCGTGGGAAAGCGTAACCCCTGTATATTCCTTTAACACATCCAGGCGCATTGCCTGGCGTCGTGCTGCATCGGCACTTTCAGACAGAAGCCTGATTTCGATGCTTTCAAGAAATGCCTCGGTAACATGGATCTCTTCTTTGGTAAAAATACAGTTCACAACAGAGCCTATCTCATTGGTTACAGCGGAAATATAATTTTTTATATCCTTTGCGATTTGATCCTCGTTGTAATAGTAGAGAGACTCTTTGACCTGCTGAAGAATAGAATAGTCATACATCCTTAAAAGTGAAGACAAAAACCCCTGGGGAATCATCTGGCGTACAGGTTCTTCAAGTTTATTGAAAAACGAACATAAATCTATCATGCTGATGTGCCCGTCTTCCTTAACAAATTTTGAATAAAACCGGTCAAAAAGTTTAATGGCATCCCGGCCGGACAGTCCATTTTTCCCATACTCTTCAGACTCGACAATAATTTTTTTCATCATCTTTTTGTCAAGCGCCTTTTTGTCCTCGTCATTCAGCCATTTAGGAATACTTCCTCTGAAAATCTCCATAAGCAGCAAAATAAGGCTCTCATCGCAGAAATTCAGGTATTTTTTCGGATCCTTTATCCATTCTTCCAGCGCAAGAGATTTTTTTCCGATTCTGGTACAGACAATGATCCTTGCAAAATTTTCAAGCACCATGGGCTGAAAGTTGCGTTCAATATGGCGGCCAAAAATGTTCAGGTAAATTTTAACTTCGGTGATCACATCAAGAACGTACGGGATGTCTATATACTGGATACGGTCTTCAAAAGAAGGGAAATCTTTAAGATTTTGCTTATCCTCGGGGTTCATGAGAGCAAAAAACAGCGCCTCCACGCGTTCCTCTACATTCTCTACCTTGTGAATACCCTCTGAGATAATATTGTGAAGTTCAACCATGCGCTCGACATTGTGGGCCTTAATATCCATAAGTGCATAGATGCCGTTATGAATCTTTGCATAGGAGGAATAAATATAATTAATAACATTGGAATCTCGAAAAAGCGCATTAATCCGGCTCTGGAGCATCTGGTTCAGGATAACGTTTCGCCGCAACGGCCTGTCCCCGGGATTGAAAACGGAGATCCCGTTGCCAAGGCGGCGGTTGAAATAATAGGGTCTGGCATATAGCATATCAAACACCTTGGCCGGCTTGCCTAAACGTTCCAGAAGACTCTGGTAAATTGAGGTACACACCGTACAGACCTCATCTTTAAATACCCATTCATACTGCTTTTCCGTAAAGAGCTTCCATTTAAACTCATCGTTTTTGATCAATTCGTCCAGAACACCGCGTCTCTGATCTTTGGGTATCACCAGAAAGGGATTGTCATGGCACAGGCAGGGGATCTCAATACATTCAGGTTCCGGGCCTTCAAATTCAACCTGATTTTGAGTTGAAATAGGCTTGAAGTCTTTCGAATCACTGTCAATATACTGGATCAGTTTTTCAAAAGAAGACAGACGCATCATGGACGGATCACGACCTTTAAGTGTTTTGACATCCAGGCGCCATACCACTTCGTAACGCAATCCTTCATCCGTATTGGCATACTGCTCAAATTTTTCCAGAAGATTGTTTAAAAACGTGGATTTCCCGCATCCGTGGGGGCCGTAAAACACATAAATCCGGTTCTGTTGGTTACCGTGGCGCAGATAATCCATCTGGTTCATAAACCGGTTGGTAAACAACATATCCGGGAAATACGGTGTATCTGAACCTTCCATGAAAAGCGTACCCGTATCATATCTGGTAATAGCGGAACGATCTATATCATTTTCGATTTCAGTCACATGACTTTTAATCATGTCATGAAATGACTGAAAAATATTTCTTAAAATCCGGGAAGGATTGGCATTGAGGAGCTCCAGAAATTCCTGGAAAGATACCGGTTTATGCAGCTGGTAATCCTGGATATTCTGGTTTAAAAACTCCATGGCCTGGCTTACGGATTCAATTGCATCGGAATCCACA
Source organism: Desulfobacter sp. UBA2225 (assembly GCF_002348205.1). NCBI lineage: Bacteria > Pseudomonadati > Thermodesulfobacteriota > Desulfobacteria > Desulfobacterales > Desulfobacteraceae > Desulfobacter > Desulfobacter sp. UBA2225. Next base: position 10,554 of record NZ_DDYV01000175.1, read on the forward strand.
GAACTGGTATTGGTATCCATGGTCATGCCACCTCCCGTCTGTTTAATTTCCGTTTATCCATTATATAACATACCCTTTGCCACTTAATTTTTTCACGTGTAACCGGTGTTGCTGTTGTTCCGGAACCACCTGCAGATGGATCCAAAAAATGAATGGCAGGGCGCGTTTCCTTTTCTGTTCCAACAGGTATGCTGGTTTCAAGGTACACAGGACCTCCCCATAAGAACTCAATACCCATCATGGTATTTTCAATATAGTCTGCTTTAAGGGGCTTGTTTTCAAATTTATGAACAAGGTAAAGCAAACCGCCTTGGGTTTTTTCCTCGTTAACATATATCACCGGAGGATGATACAAGGTGTCAATCACCATATTTTTATAATCGTGGGCTTTCTTGGATTTAATATAGTATTGCCAGGTCATGCGTTCGCTATTCAGCCGCTTGCCTGTGACAAACAGTTTGTAATGGTCTATAAATTCCTGGTCCACAAACTTGTTGATAAAGGTGAAATCATTCATACTCTCCCTGACTTTAAAGATAAAATCATGGCCGTTTTTATTTCCTTTATCAAAGTGTTGTCTGTTTTTCTCATCTTTCAGGCGGAAATAATCAAAGGAATAGCATCCTCTATTCTGCATCTCTTCAATATGTTCAAACAGACGCAAACCTAAGGCATAGGGATTGAGTCCGACCTTGGGCAGTGCGGTTACCGTTGCATTCACCTTTGCATAATCTACTTCATGGCCACGGATACGCTCATCTTTCATAAACAGATAGTCGTGCCAGTAACTGGCCCAGCCTTCATTCATAATCTTTGTGCGAATCTGGGGCTGAAAGTACAATGAGGTATCGCGCACGATCTGGATCACGCATTTCATCCACTGATTTTCATGGGCCCGTAAAAACGGTGAATGCCTGATAATGTATTCCATGATATCCCGCACAGGTTTTTCTTTGTCCTTTCTGACTTTTTTGTACATCTGCTCAAACTCAGGGTACTGGGAAAGGATCGGTTCAAAAAATGTGGCAATGTTATCTTTACACTGATTGAACCTTTCTATTTCTTTTAAGTACGTATTGTGGGACACCTTCTTTATTTTCTGTAAAAAAACATCAAAATAATAATCCTGTCTGGATAACCTGGCAACTGGCTGATTCCGGAATCTCAACATACTGTCCAGAGCCTTGTGATAGCCCACCAGATTGTCCATCCCCCTGGAAAATTCAATAATATAATCCACCCATCGCCTGCCCTTTTCGCTTCTGAGTTGGGCAATCAAACGCTTATCTGCCAGCGCCTGACCGGCAAGGTCAACATCCCAGGTATTTACAAAAAACAAATTATTCTGAAAAAAATCAATATGGGCCAGCACATGATAAAAAATCATAACATTGAGCCAGTCCGGGTTATTATCGTTATAGTAGGAAATGGCCGGCCGGGTATTGATAACGGTTTCATAGGGGTTGGAAGGGTAGGCTTCATACATGCCTTTGCCTGATAAAACCCTGACATCATGAACCCAGTAATCATACAGGGTGGGAATCATGACCTTGGGGGACAGTTCAATCATGTCCCGGTTGGTGACGATATACTCAAGGGTTTCATCATCAAACTTCAGGCCTTCATCCCTGGCTCTGACTTTGCATTCTTCCATGATTTTTTTAACATGCTGACTGACAAGTTCCATTGGGCCCTGCCTTTCTTTTTTATCCGGCACTTTATCTATATTCTCAGGAAATCAGATTTTTAATCCCCTGAATAATTCTGGTATCATCCACATTTTCATGCATAACATCCAGTTTAATATGGTTCTTATGTTTTTCAAGTATTCCCGATTTTCTTAGGTATTTTTCAACTTCGGTCTGCCCTGTTCCCACATAGGAATGCTCTACAATGGAGATGCCTATCCGGGCGGCATAGCGCATCATTTTTTCTATTTGTTTTATGGTGTTGACGCCATCTTTATCCCAGTCATCGCCATCGGTCCCATGGAAAACATAAATATTGTAGTTTCTATCCAGGCTCTCCTTCTCCACGATTTGATTCACCAGCTCGAAAGCGGTATACACCTTGGTTCCCCCGGCCACCTTATAAGAGTGATATTTATAAAAATCCTCAACCTCTTTTGCCTGGGTGTCATGGAGAATAAAACGGGTTTCCACCTGTCTTTCATATTGATACACCAACCACGAATAGAGCATCACATGCTGGGAAACCACTGCCTCTGTCACCTTGCCGCCCATGGAGCCTGAATAATCTCTTAGAAAAAAGACCATGGCCTGGGATTCATACTCTTTCTCTCTGGACAGAATCCTGTAAACAAGATCGCGGGGGGAAACAATAAACCTGCCCGGGTCTATGTCGTCAACATCCGGAATTCTGCCAAGGGCAATATTAGTCTGGACAATCTGTTTTAAAGTTGCTTTTTTATCCAAAATCTGGCCCATGCCCCGGTGCTTATCTGTCAGATCATAGGTGTAGCGGGCCAGGGCACGTCGTTTGCCTTTGTCCTGGAGGTTGGGAAGTTGAAAGTCCTGGGACAGCACCTTGCCTAATTCGTAGGCACTGGACTCGAACTCATGTTCGCTCCCCTGGCCTTCACCTTCTCCTTCACCGGCCCCCTCGCCTTCCCCCTCACCCTGATCCGGACGTACCGGCTGTTCGCCTATGACATCGCCCTCTTCTCCCTCTCCGGTTCCGCTGGAAGGTTCTCCCTCTCCGGTTTTCGGATCAAAGGAGGGTTCCTCATGAACAAACTTCTCCTCCACGGTAGTGGGGACCACAATAATTTTTTCTTTTCCCCCGGTACCAGGTTTGACAATGCGGCCTATACGGATTTTACGCTTGAATCCGTCCTCTTCCCGCTGGCGGTCCCGTTCCAATAATTCATCAAGGGTGACCATACGCTTCCCCTTTGTTTTTTAAACTGCTATTTGTCATCTTCCTGGCTGCAGAAATACTCTATGGTCTTCTGTGCACAAGTAGGGCAGTATCCAAGCTTGTGATCCATGGTATAAATCATTCTGTCATACAGTTTTTGATTCTCTTCGTTGGTCCGGTTGGCCAGCGCCCCAATTAAAGAGCCGGCACCGGCAATGTCGGATTTAAGCCGGACATCGGTGATGGCTTTAACTAATTCCAGGTTATCCATGAAGTCATAATTGGCATCCACAGACAGTTTCTGGCCGTAGATCTTTCTAATTGAATTTCTAAAGGAGGCCCGCTGTTCTTCGGTTTTAAGACCGAGGCGTTCCTCAACGTTTTTAATATAGCGCTCATCAATTTTAAGTGCCCGAAGCTCACCTGTCTGGGGATCTTTGTACTTCCACATCATATCAGGTCCCAGGTGCTCGGCATCCACACCTATGATCATATTTACATAATTGAGTACATCCTTTTTAATGGCCAGCGGTTCGTCCATATATGCGTTAAACATCTCTGTCATGATACGTTCCCGGTAAAGGCCCTTGGCTATTTTCAAATCCTCCTTGAATTTGGCCCGGTCAGCAGGTTCCTGGACATAATCGAGTACCACCCGTTCCAGGGCGTTAAAAATATCTAAGGCAAACATGCATTTGCCTTCATTGGTTTCAGAAGATTCCAGAAGGAGCTGCACTGCCCGACCCAGGTTCCTCTGGCCTAAACCTTTCTGGCCGAAGCGTTTGGTTATATCGGTATCCTGGTTGAGCTGGTCAATGAGTTCGGCCAGGGTTTTAAGGCTCTTTTCACCTGCCACCTCCCCTGCGGCAAGCTTCATGATTTCAATCGGGGTGAGTTTGTCGGACCGGGGCAACCGGGTCAGCACCACGGCAACAGATGCAGCATGGTTCAAATTTGGATCCTGGTGAAGCACTTCCTGGTCAAGGGAACGCTTGACATCGGTGCCGATGGCATATTCGGTCAACGTTTTCTGGAGTTTATAATCCGTATTATGGGCCACATAGCAAATCCGGCACCGGTCAACAATGGGCGCTTCCTCACGTTCCATTAAAAAGGTGTTAAACTCGGAATTATTTGAGGTGGCGATAATCAAAGTGTCAATGGGCCATTTAAAACCATCCAGTTCAATCACACGGTTCTGGATTACACCGAGATATACCTGCACCAGATCCTTTTTATTTTTGTAAATTTCATCGGAAAAATGGATGCCACCGCCGGCCACCCTGGCCAAAGCGCCGCGCCGCAAGTCAAAGCGGTAGGGGTTGTTGGAATCCGGAATATGCAACAAGCGCTGGATGGATTCTTCCCCCATAAGATCCACGGCCGAAGAGGTGATCTTATCCTTAGCCGGATATCTTCCGGTTATCGTACCAAGACTTTCTATCAACGGTACCGGGACAATTTCGATGAATTCCATCATTTTGTCAGGATCATCATCACAATATTCCCGAATTTGATTCCATATATAAGCCGAACAGGCACCTAAAGGACGATACTTTTCATAAAGGCTTTCTATCTCCTTGTCCTTGAGTTTAAATGATTTGGAAAGATAACTCATGGAGGCATCTTTGTTGCCCCTAACGCTCATAGCAAGAATCATGGGATCCTCATAGGTCTGGGATTCAATGACATTAATCTTTCCATATCCGCCTATCTTGTCCAAGTTCTTGAAGCGGAACGTATACTTCATATTTTTAGGACTTGATAAAAATTCCCTGTACCGGGCGCACAGGTAATCCACAAAAAAGGTTTTTCCATTCCCCGGCTCGCCCACCAGGACAAAAGCCATTTCCCTGGAAGACCCCCCCTCAGAGGCATCCTTGACAAAAGAGACAAAAGAGTTGATTTCGTCATACATGCCAACCAGATGCCGTTTGCCTCCGCTGAACAGGTCAAACTGGTAGGTGGTCTTTCCCTTAACCGTGACCTTTCGGATACCGGCTTCCAAAATCATGCGGGAGACCCCCTGGAATGCATCCTCAAATACCCGGGTCCCTTTTTTAACGGCTTCGACGTGATGGTTAAAGCTCTTAGGATCTGTTGTTGTGGCCATTTTATCCTCCATGGGCTGCAAAGGCGGCAAATGCTGCCAACTCTTTGGTTGGAATTATTAAATTCTTTTTTTCCGGGCGGATAGGTTAAAAGTGAATTAGCGTTCCGGAAAACATAGTGCAAGCGCTTCGTCAAGGTTGAAAATTTGCACTTTTTAATATCTTAAAACAGAGATAGCTTAAAAAAAGATATATCAAGTGAAAAAAAAGGTGTCAAATACTATCATACCCTAATTTGCCTTTATTATAAACGCTTTTGGTCTCCTTCATTTTATGATAAAAATAACGCAATTAACATAATCAAATATCGCAAATGAGGGAAATTATGACCCGTTCAACGCTGTTGACCATTGATGATCTGATAGATGAACTGGATATGGGTAAGGCCACTTTAAAGTTCATTTTACATCGATTCAGCCCGTGGCTTGTCACACAAATTGTCGACGATGAGACATACTACACTGAACAGGCGGTTACCACCCTCTTAAAAATCAAAAAACTTCTGGATACAGGTATACTGCCCGAGCAAATTGAAGATTCACTTACACAGGAAGCCGAAATGCTCAAAGACACGGCAAAACATCCTGCCGTCAATCAAGGGAGCATCCCCATGGATATAGCGTCTACATCCATGTTCAAGGATATGTTCGCGGTATATATCGAAAAACAGGACCGTATTGCTTTAGCCCAGGAAGCACTTGCCAAGGTAGAAGCAAGAAAAGCCGATGCAATGGAAAAACGGGCTGCAGCTGAAGAAAAAAAAGCCGCAGCAATGACAAACATTGCCCTGGCATTGCAGGAGATGAACCAGCGACATAGCGCTGCGTCCCAGACCATGGAAATTGTCGGACGTGCCGTTGAAACCATGGCCCTGGAAGAATCATCAGGACTTGACGAAAGCTTTTCGGACAGTGATTTTGATGAAAATATGCATTTGTTTGAAGATCCGGTACCCATGGAAGATCCATTCAAGGATCAGGCCCACGAGGATTCTGATGACATAGGTTCTTCGAGCATGGATGACCTGTCTTTGCTGGTCAATGAAACAGCCCTGACACCTGAAGATATTGATGACCTCTCCGCATTGATCAACTCTGTATCAGACCCGGACAGCAACCTTGAAAGCCTGCTGGAAGAGACGCAATCCATACCTGAAACAAGCAATTTGGCCGATGCTATGGATGATTTGTCAAAGCTGGTTGATTCTGATGTGTCTTCGCCTAATTCCTCAGATAATAAAAATCACACTGAAGAGGATCTTGATGATCTGTTCAGTCTTGTGGATATCGACTCAGATATCCCAAAGGACATTAATACAGATCTGGATGACCTGTCCAAACTTATAGAAGATGCGGGTGAAAATGCCGTTGTGGATTTAGATGATTTATCCGCCCTGATTGAAGAACCTGATCACTCCCAAGAACCTATGGATGATCTGTCCAGGCTTATTAAGCCTGCAAGCCATGAAAGGCCTGGCGATTTAGATGATCTATCCGCCTTGATTGGAAGCTCCGGACAATCCCAGGAACCTATGGATGACTTATCCCTGCTTGTGGATGGAAAGGGGGAACAATCAGGGCAGGCGCGGTCTGAAGTGGACAGTCAGGTTAAGGGTACGCCCTCAATAAAACCGGATATTTCGCCGAATCAGGATATGAAAAAATACAAGGCCGCTATTATGAAAATTATTATTGAATTAAAGGGACAAGGCCTTACAGCTCAGCAGACAACGGATCGACTCAACCGCGACAATGTGGCGACCCTGTCCGGGAAACCCGCCTGGGGATTAAACGCCATAGATAAAATTTACGGCTTTATTGATTCTGCAAAATAACGGACGTGAGCTGACTTGATCCATCAAAACCAAGAATCAACCAACCACAAAGCGAAAAGCAATTTAACTCAACAACGTATTTGAACTGTTATTTTGCCCCTGCAGCATCTGCGAAACGCGTGTCCACAAATTTATCCAGATCAATGAGAGATGTCATAATATTCATTTTATCCATCATATATTTCTGGATTATATCGAGATCTTCCTTTTGAGGATAAAGCTCTCCTGTCAGAATCCGATCAGGCGGGGCTGTAAGCACCCGTCGGATGATATCCTTATCCTGGGAAAAGAACTCAGCACCAATAATTGAAGCCGGCTCAGGCTGGGCATCAATGGCAAGCCCTGAGCGGACAAAACTTGTGCAAATTTCCTGCATGGCTTCGGGGTTTTTTTCGATAACCTCGGAACGCATAACAAAAACACAGCAGGGATGTTTGGCCCACAGATTTTTTGACAGTTCAAATTCTTCACCATGCCCGGCTGCTATAACCTGGGATCCAAATGGTTCAGCGACGATAAACCCGCCGATTTCGCCGTCTTCGTCATATTCAAGGGCTTCGGGCATCTGGAACGGTGCAACAACCTCAAGGGTGACATCAATTCCCTTTTCCGTGGCACGTCCGGGTTTCAACCCTTTCTCGGATAACAGCTTGTGAAACAGCATATTGTGGATGGAAAGCTGATATGGAATCAATACGGTTTTGCCCGCGAAATCCTCAACGGAATTAATATTGGCTCTTTTATTTTTAACGAGCACACTGCCGTTTTTATGGGCGAGCAACAATAATTTGAGATCAACTCCGGATTTGAAAAGGTCCATGGCTGTCGGTGCGAGAATCAGGGCCCCGTCCAGTGATTTTACAGAAAGTGCGTCAGCAACTTCATTCCACCCGTTTTTAACCACAGGTTCCAGTGTGCAGTGTTTAAAGGTTTCCATACCTTGTTGTAATTTTCGAGCTGTTACACCGAGAATGAAATGATCAGTGATTTTAAGATATCCGATCTTGATCGCGGGCTTTTCCGCCATTTCAGGCACCTCCGGGGATGATTAATGTCTAATAAACAATGCTGAATCCCATTAACGATTAAGCGTAAATTTAATTCAAAGTCAATTTTAAAAGCTTTGAACGGGTTAATCACGGAATTTTCTACACCATTACATTAGAATCTGCCATAATTTCGCAACAAAGTAAACCCCGGGACTGTATAAAATAGGATGCCAAATTAAAGACGGATCTTCCGGTAATAATTTTAACTCAAAAAACCTCAATACCCCACCCTTTCTGCCTCTTTTTTTGCTTGAATGATCAGGCCTGCGAAAATCAGATCCTGGGGTGAAGTGAGCTTGATATTGAACGGTCCGCCATCCACAATATCCACCGGGAGTTTCGCATGTTCGCAGATCGACGCTTCGTCTGTGCCCAAAAAACCGGTATTCCGTGCATAGGAAGCAGCCTTGACAATCAGATCCAGGCGAAAGACCTGGGGCGTCTGGGCCCGAAACAATCCATCCCGGTCAAGGGTACAGATTATTTTGCCATTTTTATCAGCCCTTTTTACTGTATCAAAGATACCAAGAACCGGAATGCAGGCACCGTTTTTCAAAGCACCGTCAAGGCATCGATCAACCAGATTTTCACCTACAAAGGGCCGGACCCCGTCGTGAATCAGCACAAATGTTGTTTCAGGTTGAATACAAATTTTCAATGCTTTATCAAGTCCGTTTCCCACGGAATCCTGCCGGGTAACACCACCTTTGATAATATGCAAAGGAGTGGAAAATGAAAATCGGTGCAAAAGGTCATTGCGGGTAAAATCCAGATCCTGTTCCGGAACCACCAGAATAATCTCATCCACCCCACGGTGCATGTCAAAGGCAGCAAGCGTGCGGACAATTACCGGAATACCGTCCAGATCAATGAACTGTTTTTTAACAGGGGAGTGCATACGCAGGCCTTTTCCACCCGCCACAATAATAGCAATATTTTTAAATTTCTCTTTATTTTCCGTGTCAGACATAAATTTTAAATCAAATAACTCAATTCGCGGGGCAAGGGAATTCCCTTGCCCATATGGTCTTCACCATAATTGACACCGGAAAGGATTTTCAAATCATTCAAGGCCCTGGAATCTCCCGTAAAAACGACCGTCTCAATTTCCTCTTTTTTAATTTTCCCCCCGGCCCACTGAATATCAAGAACCGAGGAAGCATCAAACTGATCTTTTCCCACATGAAGCTTGACTTCTCCGCCGTAATGCTGGACAATTTTTGCCACCAGAAGGCTTGGTCGACTGTGAAACCCCCTGTCTTTGGGAATACCCACTTCAATTGTTCCTGACTCCATATTATCGTTTAAAACTCGCGTAGCCACGGCCTTGCCAGAGGATAAAAAACGGCCTGCATAATATAGACAGTAATTTATGGCACGGTCCAGAACAGCATCCGGATCAATGAGGTCGGAAAGGGAGAGACTGATATTTCTATAAACATGTTTAAAACCCGTATTATACAGGTGACGTTCATAAAAATGAAGCAAACGCCCTAAAACCTGCAGGATATGAAATACGATGGAAAAATGACTGCGCAACTGATTTAAAAGTTCAGCATCAGGGGACTGCAACGTGGTGATCACATAGGAATCAAAAGAAGACTGAATATTATGCACCCGCATCTCATAGCTTCTCATTGTCACCTCGTTGATAACATCAGGAACAAGCTTGTAAATCGTTTCAAGGTCATAACGTTCGTAAAAGGTAAACTGTTCAAAATCCCGGATCAATTCAAGAAACTGACTGGAGATTCGTGTCAGATTTTTTTTCTGACTGCGTTGGGGCATGGCGTCATCAATATTATGTTCCAGTTGGCCGGCAGTGGCAATACCGGGGAAGTATTCCAGGTCATAGCCGGACTCCGGTATGGTGATACCCAAACGTTTTGCCTCTCTCAAAGCTACGGGTGCGGCCTGGTGAAGAGCATCCTGGAGAAATTTAAGCATACCCAGAGCTTCCTGCTTAAAAGCACTGTGGTTCTGCTCCCCGAAATTGTAAAAGTCGAACCGGTCCAGGGTGTGACGCTGGGAATAACAAGCAAGGGAAAGATGTCGAATTGCTGCGGATATTGCACGGTAAAACAACCAGTCTTTATTTTTTTTTGCACCGTGAAAGTCAAGAAAATCTTCCATGATGTGCGAGGTGATGATCAGTTTTGAGCAAAGTTTCTTGGTAAAAAGATAACTGTCGTCATTCAACCCAATAATGAACAAAATGCACTGAAGATACTCATATGAAAAAATATTGGCTTTCTCTCTAAAAGAGATGTCACAGGTTTCATTCATAGATATTTATCCAGTATTTAAATTTCGGTCTGACCGGCCCGTAAGCCGAATTTTGTTACCTTCTTGCGGTTACCCGCAAAAAGATCAACGGTCATTCATCTAGGATGCATGTTGCCATACATCTCGAGCAACCTACCCGGAGACTTGGGCGGGCAGCCCTCAAGCGTCTCTCTATTTGGTCTTGCACCGGACGGGGTTTACCAAGCTTCCCCGGTCACCCGGAGAACT
>NZ_DDYV01000331.1:0-3247 GCF_002348205.1 Desulfobacter sp. UBA2225
GCGCGCGGCCGGCATCCACCTGATTCTGGCCACCCAGCGGCCTTCCGTCGATGTTCTCACCGGTATTATCAAGGCCAACTTCCCCACCCGGATTTCCTTTCAGGTCTCATCCAAGACCGACTCCAGGACCATCATTGATGCCAATGGGGCGGAAACGCTTCTGGGCAGGGGAGACATGCTTTTTGTCCCCCCGGGCACGGCCCGGCTCAAGCGGGTCCACGGCACATATTTGTCCGAACGGGAATTAAGCGCCATCACATCCTTTGTCAAGGCCCAGGGAACACCCCAATATATTATGGATGTTACCACGGAAAAAGAAGAGCCCCAGCATACAATGGCGTTTGACGATGATGAGTATGATGAAAAGTATCAGCAGGCTCTCGACCTTGTCATGTCCACCCGTCAGGCCTCCATATCCGGGGTGCAGCGGGCGTTACGGATCGGTTACAACCGGGCAGCGCGGATTATTGATCTTATGGAAAAACAGGGGGTTGTCGCCCCTTCCGACGGTGTCAGGCCCCGCCAGGTAATCGGGTTTATTGAATGAATAAGATTAAATTAAAGTGGAAGCGGGCGTTGCCCAATTTTGTTATTACCGGATTCTTTTTTTTAATGCTGCTGTTTTTATCTTTTTTATGCGGGTCATCGGTAAAGGCCTCGGATAAAGAAGCGTCAGAAAATCAACTGCCCTTCTCCCCGGGAGAGCAGCTTGTATATCAGATCCGGTGGGATACGATTGACGCAGGCGTTGCCTCTTTTAATGTTCAGCCCGTGATAAAGGTCGGCGAACGACCTTGCCGGCACTTTTCATTGAAGGTGGAAACCTCTCCACTGGTGGATGTCTTATATCAAATTCGAGATCAACTTGATTCATATACGGACCTTGATCTCAACCGTTCAGTTTGTTACAGCAAAAAAGAGACAGGGAGCGAACAACGCGATATCCTCGTGCAGTTTGATTGGGAACAAGGTGTAGCCAGATATTCAAATTTTAATGCCCCAAGAGAGCCGATAACGATTCCTTCCGGCACATTTGACCCGCTTGCGGCATTTTATAAAATACGCGGCATGGATTTAGGCAACAAAAAGGAGATCAAATTTCCCATCACTGACGGGAAAAAATGTTTTATGGGCAGAGCAACGGTTGTGGGACAAGAGACCATAACATGTTTTAACACCACCTATGATACCTATGTGATTGAGCCTGAGGTTATCCATTTTGGCGGGGTGTTTGAAAAAAGCGACAAGCCTATGTTGCGTTTCTGGATTACCAGGGATGAAAGGCGTCTCCCGGTTCGCATCCAGTCTAAAGTGATTGTCGGTTCAATCATTGGTGAGCTTGTTTCTATACGCTAACAGCTCATGGCGGCATTATGAGATACCATACGTTTAGAATCGGGATTTTTTCAAGAGCAAATAATTAATGGGCAAAGTCAAGGCGTGACATCAACGGATAAAGACTTTCAGACCGCCCGGTTCTGGGCGGTTGTCGGGTTTCTCGGGAACTTTGGATTAACGGTCATAAAGGGCTGGGCAGGCATTGTGTCAAACTCCGGGGCCATGGTTGCGGATGCCGTGCATTCCGCCTCGGACATTTTTGCATCCATGTTTATTTATATCAGCCTGAAAATCGCCCAGAAACCCGCGGATAAAGAACATCCTTACGGCCACGGCAGGGCCGAGGTGATTTCCACCCTGGTGGTGGTGGGCATGCTGGTCGCCGCCGGTGTCGAAATTATCAGAACCGCCATCGCAACAATCCGTCAGGGATCGCTCCATGCCCCGGGAGATTTGGCCGTATATGCGGCGATCTTGTCAATTGTCGTCAACGAGTTGATGTACCAGTTCATGTACAGGGCCGGGGTGAAGACCAACAGTCCGTCAACCATTGCCAATGCCATGGATAACAGGTCAGACGCCTTTTCTTCCATTGCCGCGCTGATCGGTATTGTTGGTGCCAAATTAAAATATCCTGTTCTTGATCCTGTAGCCGGTATTGTGGTGGCCCTGTTCATATTCAAGATGAGTTATGGGATTGCCATGGACGCAGTGGGCCAGATCATGGATGAATCTGTGGGCGAGAATAAAATCCAGGAAGTGAAGACGCTTGCGCTCAGCGTCAACAGGGTTAAAAACGTGCATGGAATACGGGTACGCCGAAGCGGCGCTGCCTTTCTTGTGGATATGGACATTGTGGTGGATCCGAAGATTACTGTGGAAATGGCCCATGACATAGGCGAAGCTGTCCGGGAAATGATCCGGGTGCACATGGGTAGAGTCAGTCAGGTCCGGGTGCATATTGACCCTTCGGATTTGCACTGACAGCAATGTACATTGCTGAGTTCCTTTTTCAGGACATTATGAATTACGTCCGCAAGTTCAGAGAAAATAAAAGGCTTCATTAAAAGGCCTTTTACCCCAATTTCCAGTGCTTTTTCTTCGGTCATTGCTGAGCTGAACCCTGTACAGATGATAATGGGAATTTCTTTACGTATTGAAAGGATTTCTTTGGCCAATTTTTCTCCCGTCATCCGTGGCATCGTCATATCCGTCAGCACAAGGTCGAATTTATCCGGGTTCGATTTAAATGCTTCCAGGGCTTCAATTCCACTGGTTCTTATCGTTACATGATAGCCCAATTGTGTCAGGATCAGTTCTCCAATGTCAACCATAGACGGCTCATCGTCAACAAAAAGGATATGTCCGCGCCCTTTGGTCAGTGCATTTTCTTTGGGCTCATCCGTCTTTGCCATATCTTGAACAACAGGAAGGTAGACACTAAAAGCGCTTCCCTTGCCCAAAACACTTTCAACGATAATTTCTCCTTTCATGCTTTTCACGATACCGTGGACCACCGCCAATCCCATGCCTGTTCCTTCCCCCGGTCCCTTTGTTGTGAAAAACGGTTCAAACAAACGCTCAATCAACTCGGGCGGAATGCCGTGGCCCGTGTCTTTCACCTCTATTTTTACATAATCATCGGTCGATGCATCAGGAATGTTCGAGGTAAAATTCGGACCAAGCTTTTCGTTGGTCAGGCCGACGTATAATGTTCAACCTTTGTGATGAACAGAATAAGCCTTTTGTGATTGAAAATCAATCCGGCTTAGGGGATCATCTGTTTGCCTTGTTCAACAGCCTTGTATTTCAGATACAACAGCTTGGGTCTTCCTTGCCACTGCTTTGGAGCCAAGCCCAGGGTGTTTACTCATGTGGGATTTTTTTGGCTCTCCGATATTTTCCGTGG
>NZ_DDYV01000160.1:0-3010 GCF_002348205.1 Desulfobacter sp. UBA2225
TGATCCAGGGCGGTGACAGGGCAGGGGGGCGAACGCTTCTTGACTGCTCCCGGTCAAGCCAGTACCTGTCCGCCCTGCTCATGGCCGGGGCTTTTTTTGATCATGGCCTCGTGATTGATTTGACAGGGCCTGCCGTGTCCCANNCCATATATTGATTTGACTTTGGATGTGATGAAGCAGTTTGGGGTCAATGCCTTCCAGGTATCCGACACCTGTTATGAGGTCCCGGGGGGCCAGACTTACTCATCCGGAAGCAGATCCGTGGAGCCGGATCTTTCCAATGCCGGCTATTTTTGGGCAGCAGGGGCTGTAACAGGTGCGGATATCGGGGTGGATAATATCGGCACAGCATCTTTGCAGGGCGATCTGAAACAGGCATATATATTTGAGAAGATGGGCTGTACGGTAAATCATAATGGCCGGGTCCTGAGGGTAAAGGGGCATCCCCTGCACGGCGTGGATGTGGATATGTCCGATACCCCGGATGCCGTGCCTGCTGTGGCTGTAACAGCGGCGTTTGCCGAAGGCACCACCCGGATCAGTAATATTGGACATCTTCGGGTCAAGGAGTGCGACCGCATTGATGCGGTTTGTTCCCAGCTCACAAAAATGGGAATTAAAGCGGTGCAGGGACCGGATTTTATGGAAATTACGGGCGGCACACCCCATGGCGCAGTCATTGAAACCTTTAACGACCACCGCATTGCCATGGCCTTTGCGGTTGCCGGTCTTAGGGTGGACGATATTAAAATTGAAAATCCCGTGTGCGTGGAGAAATCATTTCCCACATTTTGGCAGCTTTTTGACGCCCTGTAAAAAGGAGGTACCATGGGTCCCATTTTTCTTATCGGATACCGGTGTACCGGCAAAACCAGTACCGGAAAGTACCTTGCCGATCTTTTGAATAAAACGTTTCTGGATACCGATCTGGTTTTGGAATCAACTTACGGTACAACCATTGCACAGATGGTGGGCCGGCACGGCTGGGCCTATTTCAGGGCAAAAGAAACTGAAACACTTATGAATCTGGATTTGAAGAATTCACCCGTTATAGCTACGGGCGGGGGGATCATCCTTGCAGAAGAAAACAGACAGTTTTTAAAAGAAAACGGGGTCGTTGTATATCTTTATGCCACAGCATCTGTTCTGAGGGACAGAATAAGCAAAGATGAAAACAACACCGACCGAAGACCGGATCTAACCCGTGACAGCCTTTCCCTTGAAACAGAAAAAATGCTTGAAATCAGAACCCCCTTGTACCAGGAACTTGCCGGTGTCTCCATTGACACCGAAAAATACACTCCCAAAGCCGCGGCACTACAGATCAAGGCCCAACTTGCCCCAGGGAGTCGGAGCGAAATTTCATAAGTTTGCAAAGTAACCCAATAAAAAGGAGAATTTTTAATGGATATCATAACCCATCAATTAATAGACAATGAATTGTGCGGAACGCCGGTCATGGTTGAAACCGGTAAGAGCCGTGTGGAATATACGACTACGCCGAGAATGGCGGCAGATGACTCAGGGCTGGTGCATGGCGGATTTATTTTCGGACTTGCCGACTATGCGGCTATGCTTGCAGTGAATCATCCCAATGTTGTGCTTGGCGGAGCGGATGTTAAATTCCTGAAACCTGTCAAAGCAGGGGAATCTGTCTGTGCCGAGGCTAGTGTATCATCGGTGTCAGGTAAAAAACAGATGGTCGGTGTTGTGGTTAAACGTGAAGATGAAGTGGTTTTCAAAGGGGATTTTTCCTGTTTTATCCTGGAAAAACATGTCCTTGAATAAAAAAAAGTCCAAGCACCATCTCTTATCAAAACATGGTGCTTGGAATATACATTCAATGGAAAATAGCCGTGAATGCGCTCAAGCTATTCTAAGTATCCGATTTTACGCATCCTGGGGGGTCTTGATCATATCGTTTTCCATCATGTCAGCAATATCTAAGGCGGAATTCAAGGCATCGTTAATCATGAAAAGCTGAATTTTCAGTGTTTTCAATGAGGCCGGGGTCGCCGAAATCTTTTCTTCTGATGCAAGAAGCGACGAAAACAAATCTGCTTTTTGGGCAAAATCGGCCAAACGTTCACTAAATTGAACGATCTGTTTTGCCCACTTGTCCCTTTTTTCTCTTGTCAGGTCTATATTTGCGTTGTCAGTGCCGTTGATCAGGTGGTCAATCTGGTACTCCTGGGGGGGGGCGATGATTTCGTACATAGTTTGTGCTCCTTTATTTTTTGTTTAAAAAATAATATAGGATATCGCCCTGGGTGTAAATAATTTTCAAAATGGACAGATAAAAGGAGGAACGGGCATTGGATATGCGCCGCTGGGCCTCAACAAGCAACGTATTGGCATCCATGATATCTATACTGTCAGCCATGCCGTATTTGAATTGCATTTGAACGGCGTTGAAATTTTCTTCGGCAGATTTCACTTCATCAGCAAGGTTGATCAGGGTCGCTTTTGAGGTGTTAAATTCCAGAAAGGATTGCTTTGATTCAAGGATTATGGCCTTTTCTTCATTGGCAAGTGCCTGCATGGCCTGGCGATACTTTGCCATGGCCTGGCGTACCTGAGCACTTCGCAATCCGCCGTCATACAGGGTAACGACCAGCTGGGCCTGGATATATGCCTCTGCGGTATCATATCCGCCTTGGGCCCCGTTTCCTGTATCATAGGTGATATCTTTTTCCCGGTAGCCGCCTTCAATCTCAAAACGGGGCCAATAGTCACCTTTTTCATAGGCTATGCTTCGCCGGGCAATTTCAACCCCCTTTTTGCCTTCCTTGATTTCATAACGGTTTTCAAGGGCCTTTAATTTTATCTCTTCAAGGGTGATTGAAAAATTTTCAATCTCTTTGATATCCCCCGATGCAATTGAGAACTGGTCTTCGATACCGGTGAGCCTGACAATACCTGCCTTGGCTGTCTGAACATTATTGACTGCCACAATCTGATCGGTTTTAGCCTTTGACAATTCAGCCCGGGCCCTGTAAAGCGCTGTTTT
>NZ_DDYV01000125.1:0-36651 GCF_002348205.1 Desulfobacter sp. UBA2225
GGACTGCAGCGTTCGGACCTTATTATTCTGGCTGCCCGCCCCTCCATGGGAAAAACTGCTTTTGCCCTGAACATCGCCAGAAATGTCGCGTTTCACTACCGCAAACCCGTGGCTGTGTTTTCCCTTGAAATGTCCAAAGAACAATTATCCATGCGGCTGTTAACTTCCGAAGCACGGGTGGATGCCAACCGGCTTCGCAGTGGGGTATTCAGTCCTGAAGACTGGCAGAATTTCACGGATGCCGCAGGCATTCTCAATGAGATTCCCATTTTCATTGATGATACGGCTGCCATATCGGTGATGGATCTTCGGGCCAAAGTCCGAAAACTGTTCCAGGCAAACAAAGAGATCGGCCTTGTGGTCATTGATTACCTGCAGTTAATGAAATCGTCCATCCGTTCCGACCGAAGGGATCTTGAGATTGCCGATATTTCAAGGGCTTTGAAATCCCTTGCCAAGGAACTCAGCGTTCCGGTTCTCGCGTTATCCCAGCTTAACCGAGCCCTTGAACAGCGCTCGGATAAACGGCCCATGATGTCTGACTTACGCGAATCAGGCGCCATTGAACAGGATGNNTTTACCGGGACGAGGTCTACAATAAAGAGCCGGACAATCCCAAAAAAGGAACTGCAGAGATCATTGTTGCAAAAAACCGTAACGGCAGCATTGGTACTGCACATATGGTGTTTAACGGCCAGTACACCCGATTTGAGGAACTGGCACCAGAAGCATACCAGGGGTTTAAATGAAACGCATTGTATACGGCAACCTTGACGGGCTGAACAAGGCCCAGATAAACCGGATTGAAAATCTTTACAATATCAAATCACCGCCGGAATATATTCTTTCCCGGGAGGCCGCCATTGAAATTGTTGACATAAGCCGGGATATCCGCCGCCAGGTGGGCCTTCTTCTGGATCGAAACGCAAAAGTCATCTGTGTGATTGCAGGGGAACCCCAACGCATTGTTATTCCGGTCACACCGGATTATCGACCGGGACCGGGCCGACTTAAGGGGCTGCGCTGCGTTCATACGCATCTGTCCCACGAGGCCTTGACACAGGATGATCTCACCGACCTTGCCCTTCTGCGCCTGGATTATATAACGGCCATCTGCCTGAATGCCGACGGAACACCCGGCCCTGTGTACTCTGCGCATATTCTGCCCGATCCTGAAGCAGACCCTTACAGAATTTTGCCCGGCACATCCCTTGACCATCTGGATACAGACTGCCAGACTCAGATTCTTGAACTTGAATCCGAACTTTCCCGACACAATCGCCTGCACAGCGGAGAAACCGGCCAGGAAAACGCCTTTTTGATCAATGCGGCAACGCAAGGTCTCAGTTTAGCCCATATTTCAATGGATGAGCTCAAGGAATTATGCAAAACAAGCCGAATCAAGGTCGTGGGATCGGCCATCCAGCAAAGAAAAAAAATTGACCCTAAATTTGTGGTGGGCAAAGGTAAGTTATCTGAACTGATTATTAAGGCCATCCAAAATTATGCCACATTACTTGTCTTTGACCAGGAGCTCAGTCCCTCCCAGATACGTTCCATCACCGATTTTGTGGAGATGAAGGTCATTGACCGCACCCAGCTGATACTGGATATTTTTGCCAAACAGGCCAAGTCCAGTGAAGGCAAATACCAGGTGGAATTGGCCCAGCTTGAATATATGCTTCCCCGCCTGATCACCAAAAACACGGCCATGTCCAGGCTGACAGGCGGAATTGGCGGCAGAGGCCCCGGGGAAACCAAGCTTGAGGTTAACCGGCGCCGTGCCAGGGAGCGTATCACCCGGCTGAAAAAAGAGATCGAAAAAATCCGCAAACAGCGAAAACAGCAGAAAGCCAGACGAAAAAGAAAAGATCTGCCTGTCATCTCCATTGTAGGATATACCAATGCCGGCAAGTCAACCTTGCTCAACACCCTGACCCAGAGCAGCATTATCGCCGCAAACCGGCTGTTTGCCACCCTGGACCCCTCGTCACGAAGGCTGAGGTTTCCCCGGGATAAGGAAGTGATCATCACGGACACAGTAGGCTTTATCCAGAATCTGCCAAAGGAGCTTTTAGAAGCATTTCACGCCACCTTGGAAGAACTTGAGCAGGCAGATGTGATTCTTCATGTCATTGACATTTCAAATCCAAGGTACATGCAGCAAAAAGAGACCGTGGACCAGTTGCTGAAATCTTTGAATCTGAATAAAATCCCCACACTGTATGTATTCAATAAAATGGATCAGGCTGATTTGAACAATTTTGATTCACCCTGGCTTTTAAACCAGGGCATTCTGGTTTCAGCACTTGAAAAGGCAAGCCTTGCCCCTTTGGTGGAAAAACTTGAAGCCATGGTATAATCTTTACCAAACCCGAATTGAAAAAAAGAGACATATATTTTAACATATATAATATAAAAACCACTTGCCTTGGGATTTCATATGGAAATACATTTAGACCGGTTAATGGAAAAAGCAAATATTACAGAAGACTCAATGGACATTCCGGACTGCTTTGGAGAATTTGATAAAAACTGCCGGCTCTGTTTTGATTATTGCGCGATTTCTATAAAATGCTGCATTATGCAGTTCCGTCATCCCAAAATTGATATTTTGGAAAAACTTTTGATCTACAATGATTACGCCGCAAAACCCAACTGATTATCGTGTAATTTAAAAGCTACCGGATTCAAGCTTGTCGGCCAGATACCGGATCTGTTCGTAACGTTGACCTTTTTGTTCCATTTCCTTTTCAACCGCATTGATGGAATAGATGGCCGTTGCATGGTACCGTTTAAAACTGGCACCAATTGTTTTTATGGGCTGATCCGTATACTTCTTTGATAGAAAGATTGCCACCTGACGAGGTTTGACAATACGTTGCTTCCTGGATTTAGACACAAGTTCCTGTTCGGAAACTTCAAACGATTCACAGACCATTTTTTTGATCAGATCAATGGTTATGCGTTTTCGAGTCCCGGTCATTTTTTCAAGCACGCTCCTGGCAAGCTCAATATCAATCTTCCGGTTCATCAGCTGCCCCCGGGTAACAACGCTTAAAAGCGCACTTTCAAGCTGACGGACATCATTACACGCTTCCTGGGCAATATATTCGGTCACAGGTGTGGGCAGGACACACTGAATAGCCTTGGATTTCTTATTTAAAATCTTTACCCGTGTTCCAAAATCTGGTGCCTTGATCTCCGTGACAACCCCCATATTAAGCCTGGATTTCAGGTTGTCATTTAATTTAGGGATCTCATCAGGCCGTTCACAACCTGAAAAAATAATTTTCTTATCTGCATCAATCAGATAGTCAAGGGTCATGGCAAGCTCTTTTTGGGTGGCGGACTTTCCGGTCAGAAAATGGACATCTTCCAGGATCAGCACATCACATTTAAGACGGTATTTTTCCTTAAACTGGTCAATACTATTATTTCTCAAGGAGTAGATCATTTCATTGGTGAAATCTTCGGCCGTGACATAAAAGACCCTTTTCCCCCCGTCTTGCGTGAGCATATGGTGACCGACCGCCTGGGACAGATGGCTTTTTCCAAGACCTGTCTTGCCTAGAAGAAAAAGTACGCCGGTCCCGTTAAGTTTACCCTGGGCCAGATATAAAGAGGCCGTATATGCAAAACTGGAATTGTCCCCCACAACAAAATCGTCAAATGTAAAATTTTTTTTAAGCATGCGCCCGCAATGAAATGCAGGTGTCATGCCGGGCAACGGTGGATGAAATTCTGATGGAAAACTGAGAGGTGACGGGATGCCGGGCATCACTCCGCTTGTTGTTTGTGCCCGGCTTTTTTGAGTCTGGCCAAAATTTGAATTTATTTGACCTGATCTTAATTTTTTTTTGCCAACCTTGAATTCAATTCGGCCTTTTTGGCCTAAACGCAAAAAACCCTCTTCAAAATAGCCCTGATAGTTTTCTTTGAGCCGTTTGACATAGAAGTCATTAGGCACTGACAAGACAATAGTTTCAGCATCATGGGTGGACAATACCACGGGTTCAATCCACATGCGGTAACAATGGTCTGGAACTATTTCTTTAATATGTAATTTGACTTCTTTTAAAAACGAATCCATTTAAACAATACACAGCCTTCCAAACAATACAAAGCAAAACAAAGAGGCTAAGAGGTTTGACATTAAAAGTGGTTATAATGATTGTAGTATGTTGGTCTGCTTTTTATGTGAATTTGAGTTATTGGTCAAATGGAATAAAGATAGTTAGCTCACGGTTAGAAAAATGTGTGGTATATTTTTTCAACTTCTTGTTTTTATATAATATTTTCTGTGGAACAAAAGGAATGCCCCCTAATTACAATGAGTTCGACAAATCCCTATTTTCAAAAGGTATTTTTTAAAAAAATAACTATTCGTAAAGACCATTTAAAATTTTTTCTTCGATTTTTAACGATTTCCTTTGAATTGCTTCAAATTAAACAAAAGTCTAAAAAAGCGATCAAGCCCCAGATTTATAAGGGTTTCACAAATTCGTCCCCAAATTGTATTTACACCCTCTTCAGTCAATAGTATATTTCAGACTTTAACATATAAATGAAAGCAGTATCTAAGTATGAATACCCAATCAGACCGGCCTATTCTTGGCATAAGCATGGGAGATCCTGCAGGTATAGGTCCTGAAATAGTGATTAAAAGCCTTGCCGATCCTGAAATCCTAAATTTATGTACGCCTGTTGTCTTAGGTGATTTTAAAATATTAAAACAAGCAGATTTTAATTATAAAATATTACAAAAGTTAGTCATAACAGACGATTTAATTAGCGATTCTTCTAATTTTCCCAAAGGGTTTTTGCTCCAACTTTCCAGCCTGAACCCTGATGTCACTAAACTTGGGCACCCCACCCCGGAGACCGGACGCGCCATGGAAACCTATATCAATACCGGGGTGGATCTTGCCCTGTCCGGTGCCATTGATGCCCTGGTTACAGGCCCCATTACCAAAACAGGCCTGAAACTGGCCGGCTCACCCTTTCATGGTCACACAGAGTTGATTGCACATAAAACAGGCACTGAAAATTTTGCGATGATGATGGCAGGACCGCGCCTGAAAGTGGTTTTAACGACTATTCACATCCCCTTGTCTCAGGTGCCGGGACGGCTAAGCAGCATGGAAATAACAAGGATCATCAATCTAACCCGGGAGACCCTGATCACAAGATTCGGTATACCCAGCCCCAGGCTTGCCGTGGCAGGCTTGAATCCCCATGCAGGGGAACAGGGCATGTTCGGTAACGAAGAAGCGGATGTCATTTTACCGGCAGTTCTACAGGCCCGGGAAAAAGGGTTTGACATCACAGGACCTCTGCCCCCGGATACCGTATTTTTCCACGCGGTTGAGGGTCGTTTTGACGCCGTAATTTGCATGTACCACGACCAGGGGCTGATTCCTTTTAAGCTGGTGCATTTCAGGGACGGGGTTAACACCACCATCGGGC
Source organism: Desulfobacter sp. UBA2225 (assembly GCF_002348205.1). NCBI lineage: Bacteria > Pseudomonadati > Thermodesulfobacteriota > Desulfobacteria > Desulfobacterales > Desulfobacteraceae > Desulfobacter > Desulfobacter sp. UBA2225. Next base: position 5,470 of record NZ_DDYV01000125.1, read on the forward strand.
TTCCCATCATACGCACATCCGTGGATCACGGTACCGCCTATGATATTGCCTGGACAGGGGCGGCAGACCCCACAAGCATGAAAGAGGCCATTAAAATGGCGGCTGTCCAGGCGGTGAATCAAAAACGACATGGCAATCGTAATGGCAATTGATCACATCATAATTAAAGGCGCCCGGACCCATAATCTCAAAAATATTGATGTCAGCTTCCCCAAAAACAGCCTGACCGTGGTCACCGGGCTTTCCGGTTCCGGCAAATCTACCCTGGCGTTTGACACCCTTTATGCCGAAGGCCAGAGACGCTATGTGGAATCCTTATCCACCTATGCCCGCCAGTTTTTGGGCCAGATGGACAAACCGGATGTGGATGCCATAGAGGGCCTGTCCCCTGCCATTGCCATTGAACAAAAAACCGCCTCCCACAATCCGAGATCCACGGTTGGGACCGTCACGGAAATATATGACTACCTGCGGCTTCTTTTTGCCAGGGTCGGCAGACCCCACTGCCATATCTGCGGCAAACCCATTTCATCTGCATCCATTGATCAGATCATACAAAGCATCATTTTTCCAATGCCTGAAAAAGCGCAAAAAATTATGGTGCTGGCGCCTGTGGTCACAAACAAAAAAGGCGGGCACGGCCAGCTTATCCATCATCTGAAAAAGGAAGGGTTTGCAAGGCTTAAAATTGACGGGCAAGTCTGCTTAATTGAAGACGCACAGGCGCTTGATAAAAAAAAAGCGCATTCCATCGACGTAGTGGTGGACCGGCTGATTTTAAAACAAGGAATCGAACAACGGCTGACCGATTCCGTTGAAACCGGACTATCTCTGGCAGAAGGCCAGGTGATCATTGACAATCTGGATCTAAAAAAGCAGACCCTTTTCAGTGAAGCCGCCACCTGTCACACCTGCGGTATCTTTTATCCGCAATTTTTTCCAGCCAGTTTTTCCTTTAATTCCCCCCAGGGGGCATGCACCCATTGTGACGGACTTGGCCATCTAAAGGAGTTTCACCCGGCAAAAATTGTCCCGAACCACCATCTGTCCCTGCGCCAGGGGGCGGTACTGCCCTGGGCCGGAAAAGACTCCGTGCGTCATATGGAATTTTTAGATGCCCTGGTGACCCATTATAATGAAGATATTTACACCCCTTTTAAAGATCTTTCCACTGACTTTCAAAAAATTATCCTCTTTGGTTCCGGCACCCATAAAATCCCCTTTTATGTTGAACAGGCCGGGAAAAAAATTGTTTATGAAAAACCCTTTGAAGGCGTGATCGAACAACTTGCCCGCCGCTTCCGGGATACAAAATCACCCTCTGTCAAACAAGAGCTTGGCAAATACATGGGCCATAAGGTCTGCTCCAAGTGTAACGGTTCCCGCCTGAATCCCGGCGCTTCGGCAGTACAGGTGGCAGATAAAACCATCCAGCAGATTGCAGCCATGTCCGTCAAACAGGCCGCTGATTTTGTTAACTCGCTACATTTGTCCGGCAGGGAAAAAGCCGTGTCTGAATCCATTCTTGGGGAACTGTCCCAACGGCTTTCCTTTATGGAAGATGTGGGCCTTGATTATCTGACCCTTGATCGGTCAGCAACAACCCTTTCGGGCGGAGAGAGCCAGCGCATCCGGCTGGCCACCCAGATCGGTTCGAAACTTTCCGGGGTCCTTTATGTGCTTGATGAACCCAGCATCGGTCTTCACCAGCGGGACAATGCCCGCCTGCTCAGTACGCTGATGCATCTAAAGAACCTTGGCAATACCGTGCTGGTGGTGGAGCATGATGAAGAGACCATGCTGGCTGCGGATCACATTATTGATGTGGGTCCCAAGGCCGGTGTCAAAGGCGGACATGTGATGTTTTCAGGGCCGCCCGAAGACCTGGTCAAGGCATCCTGTCTAACCGGGCTGTATCTGTCCGGAAAGCGAAAAATCCCTGTGCCTGAAAACAGACGTACCGGCAGCGGAAACTTTTTAACTGTCCAAAAGGCAAGCGAGAACAACCTTAAGGATATTGATGTCTCCTTTCCGCTGGGATGTTTAACCTGTGTAACAGGGGTGTCAGGATCAGGAAAATCAACGCTGGTTCTCTCAACCCTTTACCAAGCCCTTGCAAGCAGGATAAACAGGTCTGAAAGACCCGTTGGAAAACATCAGGCCATTTCAGGCATGGAATATATTGACAGGGTCATCCATATTGATCAATCCCCCATCGGCAAAACCCCGCGATCCAATCCGGGCACCTACACAGGAATTCTGACACATATAAGGGAGTTGTTTGCCAAGACCCCTGAGGCAAAGGCCCGGGGATACAAGTCCGGACGGTTCAGTTTCAATATCAAGGGCGGCAGGTGCGAATCCTGCAAAGGGGACGGCATCGTCAAAATTGAAATGCATTTTCTGCCTGATGTTTATGTGACCTGTGATGTCTGCAAAGGCAGACAATTCAACCGGGAAACACTTGAAATAAAGTACAAAGGAAATAACATCGCCCAGGTTTTGGACATGACCATCAATCAGGCCTTTGATTTTTTTGACAATATGGCATCAATTCGGGACACCCTTTCCACGCTGGTGGAAACAGGGCTGGGGTATATAAAAATGGGCCAGGCCGCCACAACACTGTCCGGCGGGGAGGCCCAGCGCATCAAGATTGCCAGGGAACTGTCCAAGAAAAGCACCGGAAAAACCCTTTATATTCTGGATGAACCCACCACAGGTCTGCATACCGATGACATCAAACGGCTTTTAGCGGTTCTGGACAAACTTGTGGATGCAGGCAACACCGTAGTGGTCATTGAACACCACCTTGATGTCATTAAATGTGCAGATTATGTCATTGATCTTGGACCTGACGGCGGAGACCAGGGTGGACAGATTATTGCCCAGGGCACGCCTGAACAAGTGGCCCGCACACCGTTGTCCCATACGGGTTTTTACCTGAACCGGGTTTTAGCCGATTAACATTCGTCACACGCATCGTCCATCATACAGGCCCCGTCCACCATGCAGGCAAAAACGATTTTTTCTGCCTGACCGGCCATTTTGGCGGACACGGTTTCAAATGTTTCTGGTAACGATGTGATAATAGGATGATCGGGGCCGGGAATGGCAAAGATCCCCTCCCCTTCGACCTTTCCGGTTTTTCCTGAAATCAATTCAGCATCCTGGCCATTGGTGACCACCACAATAGGGATCTGGTAATCAAAAATCAACCGCGACAATGCCAGGGTCGACAAACGCCGTGTCACAAGGGAGCCTGGGGCATAATTGATCATCATGACAGCGCGTTGATTTCTGTAAACCAGAAAATCAACATTCACAACCGCACTGCGTCCAGCGGTATGAATGGTTATTTCCCGCCCTGCCTCAATATCAGATTTATCAAATCCTAGACCGTTTACCAGATGCCGGGCAATTTGTTGGCGGTACCGTTCATCGTGGGTATCCGTAATGGTTTTGCCACTTAAAAAATCAACAAGCTCACCCAGAATCAGGTGATGGGAATTTTCACTCATAAAAACACCTTTAAATTTGGACAGGCTTTGGGTTTCGATTTTGATCGTTTTTTACAGCCTACGATACACCATCGTTCATACATGGTATTTCACCATCTGGCCGATATTCAGTCAAGTCCAATTTGAAGGAAATTTTTAAATACCCTGCCATTTTCTTGAATCAACACAGTTGGCTGAGTCGCGGGAAAGAATTAAAAATTCATACTCTTTACATAAATTAAATAAATTTTGGATACAGATGGTATTGACCAAATCGTTTATGGCATAGTACTATTTTTATATTGTTTAACATGATGTTAAGGGATTTTTAGCCCTTGCACCGCCTCAGAAAGGATTAAGGCTCATGAATCTTCAAGGAGATTTTGAAGGGCTGACCCTGGCAAGTATACTTCAGCTTCTGTGTAATGATCAAAAAACAGGCATTCTCACCGTTACGAACGGTGAAGATAGCAGCCGGGTATTTTTTGACCAAGGCACCATTGTCTATGCCACCTCCCATCTCAAGCACTCACGCCTTGGATTTCTGATGCAAAATTCAGGTGTCATATCAGGTCAACAGCTCTCTAAGTGTCTGGCTTATGCGAGGGACAATAAACTTCATTTAGGAAAGGTCCTGGTGCAAAAGGGCTACATTTCCGAGGAAACCTTAAAAAAATACAATACCAAACAGGTCGAACTCATCCTTTATGACCTGCTGCTGTGGGAAAAAGGAAAATTCGAATACAAAGATGACCGGCTGAACCTAACCAATATGATTGTCACCCAACTCAACCCCATAAAACTGATCCTTGAAGCATCCCGGCGCATTGACGAGCTATCCGTACTCAAAAAGGTTATCCCTTCGGATAAACTGGTGTTTAAAATGTCCGGCAAGGTCCACAGCAAAGAGGAGATCAAGCTGAACGCCAACGAATGGCGTGTACTTTCCCTGATTGACGGTACCCGTTCCGTGCGCCAGGTGATCACGGAAAGCGCCTATGATGAGTTTGCCGTATATAAAATTATTTTCTCTGTGATCTCATCAGGCCTTATTGAACAAAAACAAGAGATCGTTCAGGTCAATGGAAATGAGGGCAATAACCTGTCAGGCATTCTCACGATGTTCAATGATATTTTTAAAGCCATGGAAAAGAATCTGTCAGCAGAAATCGGGGAAAAAACCATGGAAATTTTTAAGGAGACCCAGTCTGACCTTCCCCCGGATTTTAAAACGATACTGATGGATTACAGGATTGAAAACCAGAAAAATTCCAATCTTCAGGTTGTGGAAACCGCTATAGCCCGTCTTGATAAGGTTCCGGACAATCAAAAGGACTTTCTTATTAAAGGATTTGTGGCCTATTGTAGTCTTATTCTTAAAAAAGCCGGCGATATTCTTGGAAAAAAACCCGTAAACAATATTCTGATAGACATTGAAAAAGTGCTGGGCTATATCAACAAATACCAGAGCAGTTCCAATGATAAAGACAGAATCGTTAGAGATTTAAACGCCTTGATCAGCCAAACCCGGGCAGATTTCAACCTCAGCACAAAAAATACAAAAGGCAAAAAAAGCCTGTTTTCATTATTTTCCCGATAGAGTTGTTTTTATAAGAAAGTCTGGGTAAGTTACTCAGATCTTTCAAGCTTTGTTGTGGGCTATTCCTGGCAGTTGATATGTCAGGTCAGCCCATGGCTGTTATTTAGGAATTTGCAACCTTTGACCCACCATAAGCCAGAAAAGAGAGGGCCGCTGTTCTAAAAAGTGCCCGGATGGTTTCTAAAATTTCCTGGCTCACAAAATTGCCTAAAATGGTGACATAATCGGCAATAAACAGCAAGCACACCGTCACAAGAATCAGATTGATTACTTTTCCCACTTTACCACCGGCATATTTGATCCGGGCTTTATTGAATACAAAAATAATGATCAGATAAATAATAAGCGTAAACACGGACATGATCATTTGAGTGGTCATGATATCCACTGGTTATTCTCCTTTGATTTATTTATGTTTTTTCTTTGGATAAAATTGCAAATATCTCTTTTGCCATCCGGTCAGTATCAGGGTTTTGGGCCCCGACTTCGGTGACAACGCCAAGCAAATGTCTGCCAAATCGAAAAATAAAAACCTGTGTATTGTTCCGTCTTAAAAAAGCAGCATACCTGAACTGCTTTGGGCTGATGGATAAATAAATGCGGCCACAGGCAGCAATTGCTTTGGATAGTTTTTTATCTGCGCCGGGTTCCATTTTCGAAGAGAAATTCCGGTCAAGCACATTCCCGTTCCCATCCACAAGAAAAAAGGCATTCACACCTTTTATCCTGCTGATATTTGAAAGGTAACCCTTCATATCTGCCACTCTTTTTTATGCGCATACTGCATAAAAAAACGGCAAAAAGGTTCGGGCAAGTTCGGTGTTAGGGCAATAAGCACCAGATACTGTCCCTTTTTTTCTCTGGCCACAAAAAAATACTTGTCGGATATCACAACGGTCATGGACCGGATATCGGGCATGGCCAACAGTCCTTGTTCCAAACTTTGGGCCAGACGCGATCCAAGACTGTGAATATCTTCCGGCAAAAGCAGATCAGGCATCCGGCAGACGGTAATCCCTTTGCTTATATCATAGATAAAGCCCCCCATCATCTGCGGGTCCCGGTCAAGGACCTGAAACAAATGATCAACAGTATTCTCCTGTTGTTTTTTTTGCTGCAGCAAAGGCAGAGGATAATCATTATGATATCCGCATGCATGGCAGATAAAAACTGCCCGGCCCTTGACAATATGTGCCGGACAAACCTGGTTTCTATCACCGCAGTCCTCACAGAATACGATCATTCTATTCCTTGAACGTTATCCCTTGAATAAAGCCTTTAACCCGGCAAAAATCCCTTTTTTCTTTTGTTCCCGATCCTTTTCCTGGGTTTGATCGGGTTCTGCAGTTGCCATCCCGTTCAACCCGTCATCGAATTCGGAATCTTTCATGCCGTTTTCCTCGGTATCAGGCACTGCCTGCCGGTGAATAAACCGGGCCATGGAGGAGACAAGATCAAGAAGCCTGACCTTGTCGGAATCCGGGGCCCAAATATCATTTAAGCTTGCAATCTTTTCCTGAACCTGTTCAAACACGTCCAAACGGCTCAATGTGTCGGGATCGAAAAGCAATTTTTGAAGGTCATCCAGATTCGGGTCCGGTTCCTGATCGGTCATATTCCCATCCGTATCATCTTCCAGGAAGCTCTCTTGAACCGCGTCATCATCGCCCGGCTGTTCTTCCAGATGAATTTCATCCTCTTGCCTATCGGGAACAGGCGCAATCTGCCCCGAAGAATCGGCTGGTTCCTCTAAAAGATCAATGCCAGCGGAGTCGATACCGGGATCATTACCATCAGAAAAATCAACCGGTTCCGCTGAAAGATTACTTTCACCCCCCAAATTTTCAGCATGGTCCAAGGATTGGGAATCCGGCGGATCCTGAACTTCCATGACGCGGTCATCTGAGTTACTAAGGTTGAAAAAGGCATCAAGCCTGCTTTCAATCTCTGGAATGGGTGTATTGCCCATTCTTTGGGGCGTGACCTGCTGAACTCCGGCTTTTTTCTCTGCCGCACCCATTACACCGGGGATGCTTGCGGCATTTTCCTGATCCGGACCATGTATACTTGAAAGATGAATGGCATCAAGCAGTTCATCCGCCGCTGATTCCTTCATGGAAAACAAATCCCCCATAACATCCCGTTGGGGCGGCAAGGAATCCTTCTCCGTTGACGGAGTGCCTTTTCTTGCACCAAGAGCCGATGCCGGGTCTGTCATCGGGTCATCCAGGGTAAAAAACGGGCTCTCTTCCTGGTCAGATGCTTGTTCATTGATATGGGATAAAGCGGGTGCAAAACCGTCATCCTCACGGTGCTCCGCAATATTGCCCGGGGCAGCCGGTTGCACTTGGCCGGGATGTTGAATTGTCCGGACTGCTGAGGGGGTATGATCTTCCGCGCTTGGACCAGGGGTTAGACCGGCATCAATCTTGCGTTTAAATGCCTTGTACGCCTGGATACTTTCCTGCACCAGCTCTTTTTTCTTATCGGATGGCATACTGGGATGGCCCAGCAACAATTCGTACTGATGGAATACCCGGCGCAGTAGGGAAACCGAATCCTGGTGGGCATTGGCTTGGTGCTGGGCAATGTGGGCACCAATCTCATGCATGATACGCAGAAAGGTATGATGCATTTTATCGGATTTAAGCCGTTTTTCAAGCCGGATGAGGACACGGTCAAACCCCTCCATGGTGATATTTGAAATTTCCCAGTCCACTGAAAGAATGACGGCTTTGAGTTCTTCCATCTCAGAATCAAGGATAAGTTTTCCAGATTCAATGGCAGATTTAACGAACTTAAATGTATCCTTACTTTTCGATAATAGCTGTGCCTGCTCTTCAACAGATGATGAGATTAAAAGGCTTTTCAAATTATCCGCCAGGGTCCCAAGGGCAGGGAGCGTTTCGGGATGTGCCTTATCCTTTCGCGCATCAAGATATTTTATCAAAGAGTGCATCATTTTAATAACAAACAGGGCTTCTTGTTTTCCGACACAATCAGTTTCCAGGGAGTTAAGACGGTCTGCAAGCACTTTTACATGAGCAGTCTCAACCCCGTTTGTCATATGTTCGATGTTTTTCTGTATCTGATCAACAAAATCCAATATCCTTCTCCTTAAAATATCTGGTCCTGGATAGACACCAGGGTAGTGGATATAATTTTTTTCAAGGTAGGTATTACATTACCCCCGTTCGATGCACTGGCCTCAAACGCCGGCACCTTAAGACGGCTGTTCAGATCTCTTTGCAGCGTTTTTGAATCCAGCGTCTCAACATCGGATTTACGCAGATCCACTTTGTTGTACTGCATGACCAAAGGCATTTTAAAAAGATCCAGCTGATAGGTTTTAAGATTTTCATATAACTGGTTAAGGGATTCAATATTTTTCCCGCGCTGGCTCTTCTGGACATCCGCCACAAACACAATACCGTCAACCCCCCGCAACACAAGCTTGCGTGTGGCATTATACTTTACCTGCCCCGGCACCGTGTACAGTTGGATGGTTACGTCAAATCCCTTGATCTTACCGACATCAAAGGGAAGAAAATCAAAAAACAACGTCCGGTCATCATTGGTTTTCAGACTGACCATTTCCGTTTTTATCTGTTCCTTGTATGTCCGGTTAATGTATTCAAGATTGGTCGTTTTTCCACCACGCCCGGGGCCGTAGTAAACGATCTTGATTTGAACCTCCCGGTTTTTTACATTGATAAGCGCCAAATCTGTTTCCTTTTTGATTCAGGATACTTTATTTTTTTCCTGCAATTAAAAATTCATGTTTATGAAAGCACCCGATTCATCTCTTCTATGGTTTCTGAAACTTTTAAACGCACCAGGCCAAGGGAAATGTTTTTACCAAACATTGAAATTAAAAGGGTGTCTTCTGTGACTTTGCTGAAGTGAATGCTTAATTTTTCCCCTTTATGAAATAAAAGGGAAAATTCAGATTCGCCAACCAGCCGTGCCATGGCATCCACCGCGGCAAAATTGCCTGCAGCAAGTGCTGCAAAGGAAGTGGCGTCCAGGTCGGTTTTGCCGTTACTGTGCTTTGCTATGGCATTGCCGCTTAAATCCATGAAAATCACATGATCAATCCCAGCGCCGATCAGGCGTTGTAGGATGGCGTTGTCTATCGCATTTAACTGTTTTATATCATACATGGCAGATTATCCGGAAAAATTGTTAGGCCCAATTATGACTGACATAAAATTTAAATTGAATTAAAAAGAATTATACCGGATGAATAAAAAGGAATCAATCTATGGGTTTGAATCTCAAAAAAGAATTATTGACCTTATATGCACAAAACCATTATGAATGGTCTTAAAAATTTTATGAAAAGGGTCGGATCACTCATGCTGGATTTTCTTCCCTCCTCGGTTAAGGGGGTACTTGCTTTTATTGGATATCTAATAAACACGATTTTTTTGACTGTTCCTTTAATTCTAATCGCCCTTTTAAAATGTATCCTACCCTTTAAAGAGGTGGTTATATTACTGGATAAAGTCCTTATTTGGATTGCAACCCTGTGGATCAGTATGAACGGCATGAATTGTGATCTGTTCAACAGGATAGACTGGCAGGTAAAAGGATTGACCCAGCTGAAAAAAAAAGGGTGGTATCTTGTCATATCCAACCACCAGTCCTGGGTCGACATCCTGGTATTGCAGAAAATCTTTAACCGCAAAATCCCCATGCTGAAATTTTTCTTGAAAAAAGAGCTGATCTGGATACCTTTTCTGGGGCTTGCCTGGTGGGCTCTGGATTTTCCATTTATGAAACGGTATTCAAAAAAATTTCTTGAGGCCAACCCCCAACTGAAGGGAAAGGACCTTGAAAGCACCCACAAGGCATGTGAAAAATTCAAACACACCCCGGTGTCAGTGATGAATTTTGTGGAAGGCACCCGGTTTACCCCTAAAAAACATGAACAGCAGAAATCACCTTTTGACCGGCTCCTTTTGCCCCGAGCCGGCGGTATCGCCTTTGTACTAGGCTCCATGGGCGAATACTTTCACAATGTTGTTAATGTCGCCATTGCCTATCCGGACGGGGTGCCGACCTTCTGGGATTACATTTCAGGCAAAACAAAAAAGATCATTGTAGATGTCGATGTTTTCCCCGTGGCCGAACAGATGATCGGTGATTACTTTAATGATGATGGATATAAGCAACAATTCTGTGATTGGCTTAATAATATCTGGCAGGAAAAGGACAAAAAACTGGGGGAACTGCTTCTTCTTCAATCGACGGACAAGCCATCAGCCTGAAAGCGTGTTTGGTAATTGATGAATCGGCTGCAATTTCATGGAAATGGCCACAATTCAATACAAATTTTATGCCAATATTGCGGTTATTAGTACCAACAGTCGTTTCAAAATTTTAAAGGAAGTTTTATATGAAAGTTATGAGTCGTGAGTAGTGAGTAGTGAGATTTAAAACAAGCTGGTTTTCTCAATACTCAATACTCACATCTTTCATTCTTTGTTGTGGGCTGAACCACGCTGAAGAAACCGGTCAGCCCATGGCTGTTATATGGTGATGATATGCAGCTCAAACGAGGAGGATACAGAGGAAAGCCCAAACCCAAAATACCCCCTGATCAACATACAGGAGTAACAGCAAAATGCTGCGTGCGTTACAACAGATAACCCACTACAGTTTACATTTGGCTTTCCCGGGACTGATTGCCTGGGTCTTTTTTAGAGAAGATTGGAAAAAGGCATGGTTAATAATGTTTGCAACGATGTTGGTAGATTTAGACCATTTAACGGCTGATCCGATATTTGATCCGACAAGATGTGGTATAGGCTTCCATCCGTTACATTCTTACTATGCAATTTCTGTTTATTTTTTGCTCTTTTTCTTTTCCAGGGCAAAAACGATCAAAATATTGTCGATTGGGTTGCTTTTCCATATGTTCACGGATTATCAAGATTGTCTTTGGATGAAGTTAACAATGTAACGGCTTAGAGCCGGCAATATGAATAAAATTTCATTGAACTCACATCATGGTTCATCCAAAATAAAATCGGTGATATAGATATTGGTCTTCATCTCCTGTTCTAAGGTCGACCAGGAAGGATCACCGGTACGGTGGTGACCGGGAAAAATAACGGTTTTCTTGTCAAGGGGCAGTATTTTAATCCTGATGGAATCAATCAGGCAAGGAAGATTTCCTCCCGGCAAATCGGTTCGTCCGGCCTCTCCCACAAAGATGGCATCCCCCGTAAAAAGATGGTCCTCGCACAGCAGACAGACCGAACCGGGAGTATGTCCGGGGGTATGGATAACGGCCAGTTCACAACAACCAAAGACAAGGGTATCACCATCATACATCCTGATATCTGCCGGATGGGGCGGCGGCAACCCAACCGACTGTCTTGTTTTAATCCTTACTTCTGGATCCTTAAAGAAATCATCATCCGCCTCGTGCAGGCAATAAGGTATTCTGGCGATTTCCTTGAATGCATCCATTGAAAAGAACTGATCCGCATGACCATGGGTCAACACGATTTTATCCGGGATAAGATTGTTTTCCCGGATAAAATCCGCAATTTCCTCAACCGTTCCGCCCGGATCAATAATGACTGCCTTCCTGGTTTTTTTGCAGACCAGAAAATAGGTATTAAGATTATAGGGCCCAGTGATCCGTCGGATCATCTCTGTATGGCGCACTCTCTTACACTGTCCTTTTGTGTTATTTTAGCGTGACATATATTCCTTAAACAGACGTTTATTTTCCTCCAGCACCCTGCCTGCCAGAAGGTCATCCAATGCATTGAAAAAATGATGGGGTTCGGTATAAGGGATCAGTTTTCTTCCGGCAATGGCACCCAAAAGAGCCATATTCTGCATCCGTGAATCCTTCAGGTGACCAATATCGACTTTTATCGGTATGACGCCGGTGGTTTGACATGCATCAAGAATATCTTCAAAGGTAATCTCTTCATTCTGACCGAGTCGCACCGGCAGCGGCTGCCAGGAGACATCCAGAAATACAAGCGTCCCCCCCTCTTTGCCGGCGGTTACCAGTCCCCGCATGGCTTCATGAATCTCCATTCCCAGAACCAGGTCCGCACTCTTCTTCATCATCAAAGGAGAGTGAACCGCTTCACCGCACCGGATCCGCGAGACCACCACCCCGCCTCTCTGTGCAAGCCCGTGGGTATCCACTGCAATGGCTTTAACACCGGCATAATCAATCGCGCGCAGCAACGTCTGACTGAGCAATCCGATTCCCTGGCCACCAACCCCGGTCATATAGATGTTAAAGGTTTTCATTTCTCCTCCTTGTCAAATCCGACCGCCTGTTCAGGACAGGACGGACGGCAGGACCCATCCCCGATACACAAATCAAGATTAATGTCTATACGGCCGTCTTTATTCCGTATAAAGGTGGGGCAACCGAACTGCCCGACACAATCATGGGTTCGGGTACAGGCCGCCTGATCAATGGAAATGTGCTTCTGGACATACCCTGGTTTCTTCCTCTGGGCCCGGGTCAATTTCAACATGCATGGATGACGGGCAATGACAACACTCAGGCCTTTGTGTGCCATGGATTGCCTGACCAGCTCCGTGAGTCTTTCCTGGTTATATGTATCACACGACAGGACCTGTTCGATACCGAGCCCGTTTAAAAGGGACTCAATCGAAATTGATTTTCCGGCGTGATCCTGGTGTCCTGTCATGGCAGTCGTACCGTTTTCCATCACAATCAGCGTAACATCATGCCGGTTGAACACGGCATTGATAATTCCGGGAAGGCCTGCGTGGAAAAAAGTTGAATCTCCCAGAAATGCCACCACCCGTTTGCTGTTTTCCAGGGCCAGCCCGGATGCAATACCAGTGGAAGCCCCCATACACATTAAAATTTCGCCGATATTGTACGGCGGCATAAACCCCAGCGTGTGACACCCGATATCCGCTACCGTAATATCTGATGCAGACAACGCTTTCTTAATGGCAAAAAAAGCACTCCGGTGGCCGCAACCCGGACACATTTGCGCCGGCCTTGCCGGCACGTCAAACACCTCAGCATCTTCATATATCGGATCTAAAACCAACTCCGGCCAGACCGTCCCCAGCTTTTTCAAGGTTTTATCCGGGGTATATTCACCAATAAAATCGTCATCATCAACTTTACCGATGATGGAAGTATTTATCCCCTTGTCAAATGCCAGGGATTTAATCTGAAGCTCCAGTATATTGTCCAGTTCTTCAAGCACCAGCACCTGCTTGTGTGATGACAGAAAATCAATAAGAATCTCTTCGTCCAGGGGATTGATCATGCCCAGTTTTAAGATGTCCGGGCGCACTTGGGTTGTTTCAAGGACATCCAGAACAGACAGGTAGGTCAAGCCGGATGTGATGACTCCCAGGCCCTGGTTTCTATCGGAAGATAAAATGGTATTCAGGTTTTTGGTTCTCGCAAAACGTCGAGCCTGCTTTAATTTATGGATCGCCGCGGCTTTCATCTCCAGTGCCGCGGATGTCAGGGGAATATACGGACCGTTGTCCGGATTGAAATCATTACGGAACAAAGGCGGCGGGTTGAATTTATCGAACCCGACTTTTTCCCTGGCATGACATACATGGGTGGTCAGTCGCAGTACAGCTGCGGTATGTTCTTTTTTTACAAACTCGGCCGCATATTTATAATATAAATAGGCCTCTTTTGGCGATGCCGGCTCAAACACAGTCAGCCGCGCCATATGATAAACATTCCGGTTGTCCTGTTCATTTTGGGATGAATTCGCACCGGGATCATCGCCCACCACAATCACTAAACCGCCAATAATATTCATCAAACTGAACTGAACAACGGTGTCCAATGCGACATTCAAGCCCACGCTTTTAAAAAAAACGCAACTTAAATTGCCGTTAACTGCCGCTCCGAAGGCCACTTCACTAGCCACCTTTTCATTGACGGAAAACTCAAAGTAAAATGGCCGTTTTTCTTCAGGGATACTGTTGATGGCCGCTGCGATCTCAGGGGTCGGCGATCCCGGATAGGAGGTCACCACTTTTGTTCCGGTTTCCACCATCGCTCTGACGATCGCTTCATTGCCCATAAGAATTTCTTCAAACGGCTCATTGCCCATCAGGATGTCACCTAATTTTTTCATATCGCACTTCCTGTAGGAAAAAAGATTGAAGTTTAACCTAAAAGCCGCAACCCCGTTTTTAGAAACGTTTAAATTCAATTGATAATAAATTTAAACAAATACAATCAGCTGTCATCCGGCTTGCGCATTTCAGGTTCAGTCTAACCATATCATGGATACGCTTAACCAGCAATACGCTGTTGCTCCTGCAGGGTAATCGTATGAAAAATCATTGAATATTTGCGCCATATCATGTCAAACTATGTTGGATAAACTGGCCGGCACCCTGTCATTGATTAGAAAATACCGCCAACTTCACGACCCCAAGCCTTACTCATCTTCCGAGAAACCCCGGCCGGGCGATATTTCAGGCTATTGATAATCTCTTTATTCTCTGTTATACCTTGCCCAAAAAAACGGTCATGGCAGGCCTTTCCGCCACCACCCAGGTGTTTTTGTCCACCCATCACCGGAAAAATTATTGACCGGTAAAACAAGCATTGTAGGAGCACGGGTTGATGCAGCAAAAAAAGATTTTTTACGGCTGGACCATTGTTACCGTGACTTTTTTGATCGGCCTTACCCAGGCCGGTGTGTTTCAGAATGTGCTGGCCATTTTCCTTAAACCGATGGCCGAGGAGTTCGGATGGAACCGTTCCATCATCACCGGTTCCATCGCTGTGGGTTCCCTGGCCGGCGGGATTCTCTCCCCGCTGGTGGGTCCCTACCTGGATCGCCATGGCCCGCGAAAAGCGGCATTCTGGGGAATTACCATTTTAAGTGCGGGCTTGATTGCACTTTCACAGCTCTCTTCAGTCTGGCAACTGTACCTGTTTTTCGGAACCGGTCGGATGATTGCTTCCAGCCTACTATCGCTGGTGGTCACGGTGAGTGTCTCCAACTGGTTTATTGAAAAACGGGGAAGAGCGATGGGGATTTCTCAGCTGGGCAGCCGCATTGGCATCGCTTTTCTCCCGTTGCTGGTACAGCATATCATTATTTCCTATGGTTGGAGAACGGCTTGGGCGGTATTGGGAATTATTGTCTTTGCATTTTCGGCTCTGCCAAGTCTGATTTTTCTGAAACGAAGACCGGAAGACGTTGGGTTGCTGCCGGACGGGAGAGCACCGGAAAAAAATTTGGAGAACGACGCAGAAAGAGCGGATAAAAAAAAGCAGCCGTCTCGCTTTAATCTGGAAGATGAACCCTTGTGGACCCGGAAAACCGCGTTTCGCACCACCGCATTCTGGCAACTGGTGTTTGTCATGTGTGTGATTTATCTGGTCGGGGCCGGGGCTAATTTTCACCTGTTTCCATTTATGACGGACCAGGGATTACCCCCGAGCACGGGGGTTTTGGTCATCACTGTTTTATCGATTTGTGCCGCATTCGGCGGGGTGTTGTTCGGTTTTCTGGCAGAGAGGATCTCTGTTAAAATACTCATGGGATGGGTTCTGATTACTATCGGAATCATCTTCTATCTGGTTTTCTGGGCGGTCAAAGAACCTGTGTGGATGTTTATCTTTGCCGTTGTGTACGGAACGATTCGAGGCGGCGTTCTGCCATTAATATTTCTGCTTTGGACTGAATTTTACGGCAGAAGATCTTCCGGCACCGTACTGGGGATTGCCGGCCCGTTCCAGATGGCTGCAAACGCGGCCGGGCCTGTCTCAGCGGCGATCTGTTTTGACCTTTCCCATAACTACCGGATTCCCTTTTCAGCCTTCACTTTTCTTCTCATCATAGCCGGCTTTTTGTGCTTGGTCGCAAAACCTCCCGTGAGCAAGCCTGTTTAAATAGGCTTGCCAGACTAAAAAAACGGGTCTCTCAATCGCTTTGAAAATAGGGCAGATTGAAAGGCCCGGGTTAAGTTTCCGCTATAAAAATTAAACGATATGCATAAATATATGCGGCTAAGCCTGTATATCCTTTTCGATACAGGCACCGATTTTGTGTCCGCATATCGGACAGAATTTCTGCTGCCCGACATTGATGGGGCTTATGCAGTTCGGGCAGGTATCCGATGCGGGTGAAAGTTCCACAAGCAGTTCACCGTTGACAACCGGGACCATCTTTTTGGTTTCCTGGTAATTGGCTCTCTTCAGAACCCGTTTTACAATACCGTCAATCGGAGATAGAACGGCTTTCTCCTGTTTCATGATCGAAATATTGAAAATTTCTTGGCCTTTCTGGATAAAGTCCCCGTCATTGACATACATGACCCACAGATCTCCGTTACTCGGCGCCGCAATATGATAGATATTGCGGACATCAGCCATTTCAATGGGTTCGGTTCCCCTGCCGATGGCGTCACTGACTTTAACCTTATAGATAAAAACCTCCGAATCCAAAAGATAACGGACCACACAGTGTCCGGTCTCTTTCGGAGGGGAAATATCCAGAATGGTCATCTGATGGGGTTTGCCGCTGCTGTCCGTAAATTCCATTTCAGCACCGACTTTCATCCCTTCAAACCAGACATCCACCGGAAGATTGTTCGGGTCGCTGAATTTTGCCGTAAACTCGAAGGTTTTCAGTGCATCACCGGGATGATTCAGATACAGAACAAATTCTTCATCCGTGGGTTCCCGGTGGATCAGATCCCTGAGCTTGTCACGTTCCACATCAAGATCAATATCTTCAAGCGTATTCAGCGGTGATTCCTCTGTCCGGCCGGCAATGGCCTCCTGATAATTCTCGCCGAATGCACTTTCATAAACCCAATCCGGCGGGAAACCGAGCGGCAATTTACCGAAATTGCCCCGGAGCAGAGCCCGGAAAGCGTCATTGCTGTCGCGGTACAGTTCCAGGCGTGCCGCCTTGTTCTCCCTGGACAGATCCTTTTCAGGGATGGTATTGACGGCTTTGAGGGTATCTATCAAACGCTGAACCGCTTCTTCACCGCCGCGCTGATAAGCTCCGGTAACTGCCAGGAATGCCGTATTCCATGTAATCTGAGAGCCCGGCGTCACATCATGATAACGGGTGATCTTACGTGTTCCTTTCAGGAATTCCAGCATATGCGGCAGAAGATGGATATATCCCTGTTTCATGGCGCCTTCCTGGGAAGAAGAGGTCGCGCCGCCCGGCATGCCGTGTTCGACGACATCATAATCGATGCCTTTGAAATAGGGTGAACAGTAGCGGTCGTAGTAGGGCATGATCTGTTTGAGCATGAAGCCGCAGGAACGGATCATGTCTTTGTTCAGGTTGGTTTTCAGGCCGAGTTCATCTTCAATGTAGGCTGCTGTCGAAAGCACTTCACCCTGGCCATACCAGCGGACGGATGCACCGATTCCGGTGTCCACGATGTTGGCGCCGGCTTGGGCCGCCGCACCCACGGCCGGAACAAACAATCCGTCGGTATAATGACGATGATAATGAATGATAAGTTCAGGATATTTTTTGCGAATCGCGGCCACCAGCTCACGGATGAATCTGGGGGGGCAGACACCGGCCATGTCCTTGAGGCACAGTATAATTGTACGGAGCGCTTTATTCGTTGTCAGGCCGGAAACGCCCACGATCATCGACACGATTTCATCGGTCACCGACAGATAATGCTTTACGTCGAAGCCCTGTGCAAAGGAAAGAGAAATGGCCGGCTCAAAGATATTGGTTTGGGAAGACATGGCCACTTCAGCAAAGGGACGCATATTTTCAATGTGATTTAAAAAATCAAAGCAACGAATCACATCATAATGCTCGCAGATCATTTCACCGGTCTTACGCATGAGATTACGAGGCTGCGGTTTGTATCCCAGTACATTGGTTGAGCGGATCAGAATCTGCTTGAGCGTCTGCGGAGCAAATTGATTCCACTCTGCGGCTTCGGTAAACGGGTAGGTCATGTTGGCCAGCATGGCGACATGGAAATGGGCACCGCCGCCGTTTTCCAAAGAGAAGAAACCGCATCTATCCAGATACGGCCCGACCAGTCTGTCCTCGGCCAGACGGAAGCGATTTCCACTGTTGGACTGGGTCACATCACGGGTCGTTGTATCCGTAAAATGAATATAACCGCTGTCCCGAACAAAATCCAGAATAGCCTGGCGGTCTCCGCGGGGATACGGGTAGACAAAATTGTTGTTCACTTCAGGAGGTGGGACCGGTTTGAAAGGTCCGACCCGTTTGTCATCCCGTCCACGATATTCGTCTAGCTGGACAAACTCATTATATCCCTTGGCCGAAAGTTCAGCCACCAGACGTGAAAGTCTTAGGGTCTCGGGTGCCTGATAAACATATTTCATCAGTTCCGGTGTTTTTTCGATGAATTTGGTATCATAAACGCCTGAATTGAAACCCGGGTGTTCGAGAACCTGAAGATGAAACGGGATGGTCGTCTTCACGCCGCCGATATGATACTCACGCAGAGCGCGCCGCATTACCTTGACGCATTTGTTCCAGCTGCGGCCGAAAGAGATCAGCAGGGTCGCGGCCGAGTCATACTGGGATGGAAATTCGTATCCTGAACTGATACAGGTATTCACCCGGACACCCGTACCGCCGGGTGGTGCGTGCCGCGTTATCAGACCCGCATTGGGTGAAAAATTGTTCTGGGGATCTTCACAGTTGATTCTGACCTGCATGGCATGCTGGTACGGTTTGGTATCCTCTTCGTTGAAACTGAGCGTCGAACCAAAGGCAATCGCGATCTGTTCAGCCACAAGATCCACACCGTAACGGCATTCCGTAATCCCGTGTTCAACCTGAAGCCGGGTGTTGACCTCAATGAGATAGGGTGTTCCATCCATATCCACCAGGAATTCCACCGTTGCCAGAGAATAATAATTCACATGCTTGACCAGCTTGACCGCATACTCTTTGAGTTTGCAGCGAAGTTCATCGGTCATGCCCGGCCAGGGGGAAGGGGTAATTTCGACCAGTTTCTGATGATTTCTCTGGATCGTGCAGTCCCTTTCATCAAAAGCAAAAACATTGCCGTGCTGATCGGCGGCAACTTGAATTTCAATATGACGCACGTTGATCAGCAGTCTTTCCATGAACAGTTTGGGATTGCCGAAAGACGCCTGGGCAAATGCCGAGGCCTTGATAAAAGCGGATTCAAGTTCTTTTTCGGAATATACTTCGTAGATTCCCCGGCCACCACCACCGCCTTCAGCTTTCAGCATGACCGGATAACCGATTTTTTGGGCAAAGAGACGTGCCTCTTCCAGCGTAACGGCACCTTCCGTACCCGGAACGACCGGAACATCCAGTTCAATGGCCAGTTTACGGACGGCAACTTTGTTGCCCAGAAGCCGCATGGCATCATGGGGTGGGCCGATAAAATGAATACCGGCTTTTTCACATTTCAGGGGAAAAGCGTCATCCTCCGCAGCAAACCCCCAACCGGGGTGAATGGCAATAACTCCGCGTTTTTTGGCTTTTTCAATAATAAGATCAATATCAAGATAAGAGGTAGGATATTCTCCTAACAGCATCAGTTCCTGAGCACTGCGGGTAGAGGGGGATGTTTTATCGATATCGGTTGCAGTCATGATTGAGATGGCTTCCATCTCAGAAATTGAACGGCAGAGTCGACGGGCAGGAATACCCCGGTTTGCTACGAGGATGGGTTTGCCCTTATTTTCAGCCAGAACCTGTTCAAGAGTTTTTACTTTCATAATTTTTTAACTTTTCCTAACATATGGATGTGTTTTGGTTAAGAGTTGCATATCCCCAAAAATATAATTCATTAAACCCCGTGACGAAAGATCAATTCTGCATAAAGTTATTCAACCGTTAAAATTCTTCCGGATTGAATGACCTCCGTTTGGGTATTTCTTTTTATCAGCAGTCCGCCATTTTCAGCAACACCGATAATGATTGCCGAGCAAATCTCCTCTTCATTTTTCAAAATATGGACGTGCTTGCCGCGCCATGCCAGACGGCTATTAATGAGGAGTATAAATTCGGATGCATGGATCTGGTTGATCAACATCCGGAAACAATGGAGGCCTGATTCCACCAGATGAGACCAGACCTTCAGAGGAGAGAGATCAAACCCTTCTGCAGACAGACCGGTCGCCGGCATGAATATCTTGGTGCCGGCTGTCTGCAGAGACGGGACCGAAGCCATATTGATACCGATGCCCACAATAATCTTCCTGTCGCGCTGTTCAATTAGAATACCACCGATTTTCCGATTTTTATATAGAAGATCGTTCGGCCATTTTATCTGGACATCTATACCCAGCAATTCAAGACCGCGGGCAACAATATAAGCGGCGACAAGGGGCAATAAATTTTCCTGATACGCATTGGAAATATTACTGCCGGACAATTCGGGCCACACCCAGGATGCATAAAGATTTCCAACGGGGGAAACCCAGTTTCGCCTGAACTGTCCTCTGCCGGCTGTCTGCTCGGTGACGATGACCGAATCCCAGGTATGGATTTCCCGGCGGTTCAAAAGCGCCCAGGCCAGATCCATGCTGGAACTGTACTGATCCCAGATCAGAACCCTCGGCGCGCGTCTCGTTGAGTCAGCGGACGGATACCAGACGGAATGTCGGACTGCAGGAGAAAAGTCCTGCCGGTCTATCTGTTCCCATGGACCAAACACTGCGATCTCTTTCATCCACAATCGATGCCGCTTTGCAATTTGCTCAGGAGGCATCATCAAGACAGGAAGCGTCATATAAGCAGAAACTGCGCTAAAATCTGAAAGAAGCTTTTTTATCTCTGCCCACTCTCTGGTGCAGCCCAAACAATATACCGCTTCCCTAGAAATATTGTCTCATGCTTGACAGTATTCTCCATATCCGTTTTGTATAAGATCGCTTCAGTGATCACCAGAAAGTCATTAGATCGGTCCATAATCAGATCGCTAAGACGATTATATCCAGAAATGTTGATACGGCCGTTGATCTGGGTTCCATCCGTTAATTTTATCCTGACAATTCTATTTTTTATGTTTTTGCTTTCAGTCATTGAGAGCTCCTGTATTATCATTAGCAGGATACCGATTGGTGACATCAATATTTTGAATCTTAAATAGATATAAATATGCCCTTTTAAATTCAATTTGTTGGAGATTAACCTTACCAGCATATGAGATCAAGAAAAGAATTAAGCAGGAAGAAACATTTTATTTGCCCCTTACTGCGCTTTTCTATGAGGGAGACGTAAAGGCACAAACTTTTAGTAACAAATGACCAACTCGACAATGTTCCAAGACTTGCCACCTGTTTGGAAATCCATTACATTTGACCCATTTTTAAGAACATGTGCCCCGCCCGACGCACATAAAAAAGGGCAAGGAATGCGTTACGCGCTGCGCCATGCACCCCTGACCCATAACGTTAGGTGGTTTTACTGACATTTAAAAAAAAGGATTGATCAGAAATATGAATATTCTTTTTGCCGCATATGAAAATTCGTGGGGAGGTTTTTTCGATATAATCCGCTCAGAGTTACCCCATCACTGCTTTGAGGCAACCGGCAAATTTCAGATCGACAGCCTGAAGGGTATTGATGTCTTAATTCCGACAATGTCCCCTGTGACTGAAAAGATACTGGACAGTGCTGACCGACTGAAACTGATACAGCAATGCGGCTCGGGGCTTGAAGCGGTTGATATAGAAGCTGCCGGAAAAAGAAATATACGGGTCTGCAATGTTCCCACAGAGATCTCAGGTAATGCTGACTCGGTTGCGGAATTGGGAATATATATGATGATCGGATTGTCCAGAAACGTTCCTGTGATGGCGAACAATATGGCAAACAGGAAAATGGGTGAACCGCAGGGAATTTCCCTGCAGGGTAAAACAGCGGGAATTATCGGTCTCGGCGGTATCGGAAAGGCTTTGATCCGAAGATTGAAAACATTTGATATGAGAATAATTGGCATAAAGCGGAATAACACTGAACGCGCAAAAAAGGAACTGGATCTGGAATGGGTCGGTGCGCCCGAAGAAATCGGCAGATTGTTAAAAGAATCCGATTATGTGATCCTGACCCTGCCTCTGACAGGAGAAAGCAGGAACATAATTGATAGCGATGCGATCTCATATATGAAAGAAGGGGCTTTTATCATAAACCTTTCCAGAGGCGGGGTAATAAATAAGGAAGCACTTGAGAACTCGCTTGCGACAGGAAAAATTGCCGGGGCGGGTCTGGATGTATTCTGGGAAGAACCCCCTGATCCTAATGACGGGATATTCAAATATAATGTCATGTCCACCCCTCATATCGGGGGTTCGACGGATGTTTCAATGAACGGCATTGTGAAGGTAGTATCACAAAATATCCGCAGACTGGAAAAAAATCAGACGCTGCTTTATTCAAAATAGTTTGAAAAATATTTGCTCTTGTCCTCGTTAGAAGTGTTTACTATAAAGACGTCGACCAAATATTTTTGAAAAAAAAAGAGGAGATTTTTTTTGTACATACTTTGCCTGAATTGCAATGACCGTCCGGGAATTGTTGCGGCGGTTGCCAACACTTTGTGTGATTCAAACTGTAATATTGAAGAATCTTCACAATTTTACGATCCATATTCCAACCAGTTTTTTATGCGCGTTATGTTTTCTGCCGTAACTGAAGGGGCGCAGGAAAAGTTTAGAGCCATTTTTGAGGCTGTGGCCAAGGAATTCGGCATGAACTGGTATATGAGAGAAATGGATGAGCCCGTCAAGACGCTTGTTCTGGTGTCGAAGGATGACCATTGTCTGAACGATATTGTCTATCGCTGGAGGACAAAGCACCTTAACATTGAAATCGTTGGCATAGTCTCAAATCATGAGGTAAACCGTGCGCTTTCCGAGTACTTCGGGCTTAAGTTTTATTATGTCCCCACGCAGGGGGGGGATAAAGACGCCGTTGATGAGCAGCATTTCAGGATTATCGAGAAAACGGGTGCAGAGCTCATTGTGCTTGCGCGCTATATGCAGATCCTTTCCGAGAATATGTGCGAGAGATATGCCGGGCGGGTGATCAATATTCACCACTCATTCCTGCCGGGCTTCAAAGGCGCAAAGCCCTACCATCAGGCGTATGAGCGAGGTGTGAAGCTTATCGGAGCGACCGCGCATTTTGTTACAAGAAATCTTGATGAAGGGCCGATTATAGAACAAGACGTCATGCGTATCGATCACCGGGATTGCCCGAAAAAGCTGCAAATCCGGGGGCAGGACACGGAGGCCAGAGTGCTGGCCCGCGCGATTGAAATGTACGCCGAAAGACGGATATTCCTGCACGGAAATAGAACGGTTATTTTGTAATTGGTGTACTATCTAGTAGAGTCTGCCTACGGCATTCTCCACAGCCTTAACAATCCGGCCGCTGTGCAAAAGCTTTCGAACAGCGGCAATATCTGCTGACAAAAATCGGTCCTTTGTCATGCAGGTCACCTTGCTGCGGATGGTTTGATATGCAGCCATGGTGCCTTTGCCGGCTTTAAGATTGGTGAACATATCAATGGCCTGGGCTCCGCATAAAAGCTCAATGGCAATGACCTGCTCGGTATTTTCCACGATATCCCGACATTTGCGCGCCGCAATGGCGCCCATGGAGACATGATCCTCCTTGTTGGCGGAGGTGGGAATGGAGTCCACACAAGCCGGGTGTGCAAGAATCTTGTTCTCAGAGACCAGGGAGGCCGCCACATACTGAGCAATCATGAACCCCGAATTCAGCCCCGTGTCCTTAACCAAAAAGGCAGGCAGGCCTGAGAGCTGGGGATTGACCAGACGCTCAACCCGGCGTTCGGAGATATTGGCAAGCTCTGCAATGGCAATGCCTAAAAAATCACAGGCCAGGGCCAACGGCTGGCCGTGGAAGTTCCCCCCGGAAAGGAACTCGCCGGATTCCGGAAAAATCAGCGGATTTTCTGTAGAGGAGTTCATCTCCACCCGGATCACCCGTTCCACATAACCGAACGCATCCCAGGATGCCCCATGGACCTGGGGGGAACACCGCAGGGTATAGGCATCCTGGACCCTTGAACAGTCCCTGTGGGAAGATATGATTTCGGAATTCTGGGTGATTTTCATCATATCTGAGGCAGCTTTCATCTGTCCTAAATGGGGCCGGGCATTATGAATTCTGGGATCAAAGGCGGTTCGTGTGCCCATCAGGGTTTCAAGACTCATGGAAGCGGCAATGTCAGCATGTTTGCAAAGATTTAATGCATCATGAAGGGCAAGGCAGCCCAAAGCAAGCATGAACTGGGTGCCGTTGATCAGGGCAAGCCCTTCCCCTGCATCAAGTTCCAGAGGTTCAATATTTTTTGCCGCCAGGGCTTGTGCCCCGGGCATGCGCACTCCGGCCACAAAGGCTTCGCCTTCGCCGATCAGCACCAGGGACAGATGGGCCATGGGCACAAGATCGCCGCTGGCCCCCACCGACCCTTTTTCAGGCACCACAGGAATAATACCGGCATTGAGGAGATGGGCAAGGGTTTGAATGGTTTCAAGACGCAGCCCGGAATTTCCCCTGCAGAAATCATTGATCCGCAAGGCCATCATGGCCCTGACCACATCATCAGCCATGCAGTTGCCCACACCTGCCGCATGGGATAAAAGAATATTGCGCTGCAAGGTTTTTGTATCCTCAAATGAGATGGTAACATCGGACAACGCCCCGAATCCCGTGGTCACACCATAGATGCACGTGCCCTTTTTTACCCAATGCTCCACCAGGTTCCGTGCCTTTTTAATCCGGGCTTCGGAATTTACGGACACCGCAACGGCTCTGCCGTTACGGGCAATCTCAACCAATTGGTCAAGGGTAAAATTCTGCCCATTGAGCTGAACAGGACCATTCGTCATTTCTTATTCCCTTTTATAAGAAAGTCCGGGTAAGTTACTCAGATCTTTCAAGCTTTGTTGTGGGCTATGCCTGGCAGTTGATATGTCAGGTCAGCCCATGGCTGTTATATTTATCAACGAGCCCCTTCCTGAATCACAGAATCAGGAGGGGACGTTGACTAATTGCTTGACGCGACACGACCACATTGTATAGACAAGCAGTATAGAATTGCAGATGCCATGTCAACATTCATAAGAGAAAGACACCTATGACCAATGCACAGGGATACTGGGATATCCTATTTGCTCATGCAGATATTGCCACCATGGCCCGGGGCCGCTACAACATCATCAAAGACGGCGCCATCGGGGTGACCAAAGGAAAAATCCAGTGGATCGGTTCCTCTGACAGACTTCAGGCCTCATCTTCGCTCATTGCCGATGAGATCATTGACTGTTCAGGCAAGTGGATTCTTCCCGGATTTGTCGACTGTCATACCCATCTGATCTGGGCCGGTTCCAGGTCCAATGAATTTGAGATGCGGCTGTCCGGCGCAACTTACGAAGATATTGCAAAACAGGGCGGGGGGATTGCCGCCACGGTTGCAGCTGTGCGTGGGGCGTCTGAAGACGAGCTGTTTAACATCGCATCCCGGCGCATCAGCCATTTTCTAAGCCGGGGCACCACCTGTGTGGAGATCAAGTCCGGACATGGACTGGATCTTGAAAATGAACTGAAAATGCTGGCTGTTGCCCAGCGCCTGGACCAATGCTTTCCGTTGCATGTTTCCCCCACTTTTCTCGGGGCCCATGCCCTGCCCCCGGAATACAGTGGAAGATCTTATTCGCCTTGGAATACCCATGGCTGTGGCCACGGACCTGAATCCGGGCACAAGCCCGGTGCATGACATGACCGCTGTGATGAATATGGGCTGTATACTGTTCGGACTGACCTGTGAACAGGCTCTTGCCGGAGCCACCATCAACGGGGCAAAAGCCCTGGGGCTTGACAAACGCAAAGGCAGCCTGGAAACAGGAAAAGATGCCGACTTTGTGGTGTGGGATATTGATGCACCGGCAGACCTGAGCTACCAGGTGGGCATAAGCCTTGTAAACAAGGTTGTGATTGCAGGCAAAATCGCATATAACGCCTAAAGCAGGTACTACTTTTACTTACACTGACAGCCCCTTTAGGGAGGATTGATGCGCATATATGCAGTTGCCGACATCCACGGCAAATCCGAACATATGGAAACCATTTACAAAATTTTAGACCTTTACGAGCCTGAGTTAATAGTTGTCCCCGGGGACATGACTCATTTTTTCAACTGGTCCACCGTCCTTTCCCAACTTGACAGTCTGCCGGTTCCTGTACTGGTGGTCCGGGGAAATACGGACTTAAAGCGCATTGAACCCCGGGTAAAACAAGCAGCAAACATCACGCTGTTGACCGAAACGCCTCTTCAGATCGAAGGCTTTTCTTTTGTTGGGACTTCAGGGACTCTGTCTTTGCCCTTTGCCAACAGAGTCGGCCTGAATGAAAAAAAACGGCTTGCCGCCCTGCCCTGTCCCATGGAGCCGGACACGATTTTGGTGGTCCATACACCGCCAAAGGGGGCGTGTGACCGTATGTACAAAAAAATCCATGCCGGCAGCTGGAATCTGGCCCGGTTTATCCAAGCCGCATCCCCGAGCCTTGTGCTTTGCGGCCATATCCACGAAGACTTTGGGCTTAGCCTCCTACATGAAAGTACTGTGGTTAACTGCGCCATAGCAGGCCCAGGATCAGGGGCCATTATTGACCTTGAAAAAAATGAAGCCCCTGTGGTCAATCTATTACAACCGGAAACGCCATAAAGTTAAAAGATAAAAAACTAGCTGTAAAATTTATCTGTAAAAAGCTGAACATTCACTGTTCAAACCGTTGCAAACCAAAAGAAGAATTGATAAATAACTAATTTTGATCTATAGTCACCGTCAATTTTGTAGGGATATACTCAAAATCTATAACGGAGAGAACAAATGAAAATTTTTAAAATTATATTATTCATAATTTTCCTGGTGCTTCTGGCCGTTTTCGGCATTCAGAACCAAGGTTACTTTCTGACAGGTACGCCGCTCTACATTGACTTTAAAGTAGCATCCCTGAACTACAAGGTCATGGACCTTCCCAACTGGGGCTATTGGGCGCTCTGCCTGGTCTTAGGTCTTTTAATCACCGGGATTCGCGGACTTATCACAGCCTTTCGCCTGCGCCGTCAGGTTAGAACCAGAGACGAACGGATTGAAAGTATGAAAGGAGAAATCAATTCTCTCCAGACACGCCTTGATATATTTATTCATGATCCTTACATCAAAAAACACCTGGAAGAAGAAGCCCGTAAAGATAAGGAACAGGCTGCAACCGAGGAAAAGAAAAAGGACTGAAGCTCCCCTCCCTTTGAACATCCATGGTCGAAAAGAAACAAACACCCATGATGGCCCAATATCTGGCCATCAAAGAAACCTGTCAGGACGCCATACTTTTTTACCGGATGGGGGACTTTTATGAAATGTTTCTTGAGGATGCTGTCAAGGCAGCCGGTATCCTTGAAATCGCGCTGACATCCCGGAATAAAAACGACCCGGACCCCGTTCCCATGTGCGGCGTGCCTTACAAGGCAGCCGATCTTTATATTGCCAAACTCATTGAAAAGGGCTGCAAGGTTGCGGTGTGTGAGCAGGTGGAGGACCCGGCCCAGGCCAAGGGGCTTGTTAAACGGGAGATTATCCGGGTCATCACCCCGGGCATGATCCTCAATGATTCCCTTTTGGACCGGGAAACAAACAACTTTCTGGTGGCGATTTCCAAAACCCCCGAACACGCAGGGCTTGCCTGCATAGACATCTCCACGGGCAGTTTTACCACCTGCCAGGTAAAACGCACCTCGGGCACCATCCCCTATGCCCTTTTAGACGAGGCTTTAAAGCTCTCCCCTAAGGAGGTGCTGCTGCCGGAGAGCTTCAAATCCGATCCGGCCATGGCCGCCATCAGGAAAACCTTTTCCCACGTTGAAATCACATATCTGGACAACTATACGTTCCGGCCTGACAATGCCCGGCAGCTTCTGACGGAACAATTTGCCACCCGCAGCCTTGAAGGATTCGGCATGGAACGAATGCAGGCCTGTATATGCGCCGCAGGGGCCGCCATCTCCTATGTCCGGGACACCCAGTTGTCGGACACCAG
This sequence comes from Desulfobacter sp. UBA2225, assembly GCF_002348205.1. NCBI lineage: Bacteria > Pseudomonadati > Thermodesulfobacteriota > Desulfobacteria > Desulfobacterales > Desulfobacteraceae > Desulfobacter > Desulfobacter sp. UBA2225. The sequence continues at coordinate 33,666 of NZ_DDYV01000125.1, forward strand.
TCATATTTATAAAGTCATTCCATATAATCTCAATGATTTCATGGTCATTGACGACAGGTCCTGCAAAAACCTGGAACTTCTGACCAATATCCAGACCCAGAGTCCAAAAGGCTCTTTGATCCAAATTCTGGACAAAACCGTCACGGCCATGGGCGGCAGGCTGATCAAGCAGTGGGTCAGATATCCTCTGGTGGATAAAGACCTGATACAGCAGCGTCTTCATGCCATAGAGGAGCTGATTGACGCACCAGCCACCCACCAGACACTTGGCGATCTTCTTAAACCCGTATATGATCTTGAGCGGTTAGGCTCCCGTATATCCATGGGCCAGGGTAATGCCCGGGACATGATTTCTCTTAAGAATTCACTTTCTGTCCTGCCCCGTCTGTTCAAGGAGGTCGAAATATTTGAAAGCCCGATTCTCAATGGTGCCGGCACAGATGAAAAGCATGCCCTGGTTGAGGGCCTGGAAGAACTGGCCCAATTGATCGGCAAAGCCATCCGGGAAGATGCAGTGCACGTGCTCAACGAAGGCAACCTGATCAACGACGGCTACAGCCCGGAGCTGGATGAACTTTTATCTATCACGAGGGACGGAAAGTCCTGGATTGCAAAAACGGAAAAAAAGGAAAAGGAAAGCACAGGGCTCTCCTCGCTTAAAATAAAATACAATAAGGTGTTCGGGTATTTCATCGAGGTCTCAAAGGCCCAGTCTGCCCAGGTACCGGATCACTATATCCGGAAACAGACCCTTGTCAATGCAGAGCGGTTCATCACCCAGGAGATGAAAGCGGTGGAAGATACCATATTCAATGCCCAGGAACGCCGAAACACGCTGGAATACGAAATTTTCTGTACGGTCCGGGAGAAGGTGGCCCAACGGACAAAGGATATCCTGACCATGGCACAATTTATTGCCGCAGTGGACGTGGTACAGGGACTTGCCAGGGCTGCCGTCGAAAATGCCTATGTAAAGCCTGAGATCAATGATGACCGGCATATTGATATCCAGGACGGCAGGCATCCGGTGGTGGAAAAGCTTATCCAAGGTGAGCGGTATGTACCCAATTCCATTTTTCTGGACGATACCCAGTGCCAGCAGATCCTGATTACCGGTCCAAACATGGCAGGCAAATCCACGGTGCTTCGCCAGGTGGCCTTAACCGTGCTCATGGCCCAGATGGGTTCCTTTGTGCCGGCAGTGAGTGCCTCCATCTGCATCACTGATCGGATATTCACCCGGGTCGGCGCACTGGACAACCTTTCCTCGGGGCAGAGCACCTTCATGGTTGAGATGGAAGAAACCGCCAATATTGTCAATAATGCCACGGAAAAAAGCCTGGTGATCCTTGACGAAATCGGCAGGGGAACATCCACCTACGACGGCATGAGCATTGCCTGGGCCGTGGCCGAGTACCTGCATGACCTGAATGGTAAAGGAGTAAAAACCCTTTTTGCCACCCATTACCATGAGCTGCTCCAACTTGAGGAGATCAAACCCCGGATCAAAAATTACAATATTGCAGTCAAGGAGTTCAACGACAATATTGTGTTTCTGCGCAGCCTGGTCAAAGGAGGCACCAACCGCAGTTACGGCATCCAGGTGGCCCGCCTGGCAGGGCTCCCAGATGATATTATTGACCTTGCCAAATCGGTTCTGGCATCTGCGGAACACCACACCATGACACCGGCGTCTTTGGCGGTACCCGCCAAAAAAAAAAAAGAGGCAAAAAAACAAAACAACAGTGGCCAGATGAATCTGTTCGGTCCCTCGGACGATGACCTGCGCCGGATGCTGCACAACCTGGATATCTCCCAAATGACCCCCCTTGATGCCCTGAACTTTTTAAATGAACTCAAGCTCAAGGTTGAGGCATGAGTACAGGTTCTAACCGCATATTCACCGTCTTAATTCCGGTTCTGATCTGCCTTTTCCTGGTTACCGGGACCATGGGGACAGCCCTTGCCGATCCCGCCAAAGAGAGGTACCTGGCAGCAGATACCTGCCTTAAAAAATTGAACCGGTCTGCAGTGGATATAAATAAGGTGTCTGCCTATCTGACCTGTATTGAAAAATACAAATCCATTCACCAGGACTTTCCCGGCAATGCCTGGGCACCGGCCGGGCTTTACAAGGCCGCGGAACTCTATTTCCAACTGGCCAAAAGATCGGGCAATGTCAACTGGAACCAACAGGCCGATGATCTTATCGCCCGCATCAACAGTTTTTATCCCCAAAGTGCCTACAGTGCCCGGGCCAAAACCCTGGCCGCAGCAAACATCTCAAGGCCCCGACAAAACAATAGTGAAATAAAAATAAAACAATCCCAAAAAGTACAGACCCGCAATGACGAGACCATTGGCGAAGTAAAAACAAAACCATCCCAAAAAGCGTTGACACGCAATGACGAGGCCATTGCAGAATATCACACGCAGAAACTGGCCCAGGTCGAAGCTGCCGATGCAGGGGAATATCAGCAGCCGTCGGATATTATAGGAAAGGAGACACAGGATCTGTCCTCTTTCGGTCCAGGTGCCACCCAACCGGATGATACAGATCTGCCGCTGCCCAAAGAGGATACAACAGTTACGGACTTAAGGATCTGGTCCAACCCGGAATACAGCAGGGTCGTGATCAATGCAGACAGAGACCGAAAATTTACCCATAAACTTTTAAACAAAGACCCGGCCCTAAACGTCCCCTTCCAGAGATTGTATGTGAATATCGAACAGGCAAGACTTGGCCGGAACGTTCCGGAGCATACCCCCATTAACGATGATCTGCTTAAACAGGCCCGGGCCGCACAGTTTGATTCCGACACCGTCAGGGTGGTGGTGGATATCAAAAATTTTGATAATTATAAGATTTTTTCTTTAAAAGACCCTTTCCGCATTGTCATTGACCTGTGGGGAAAAAACGGCACTGTGCCCATGGACCAGGTTGCCCTTAAAAACGCGCCGATGAAAAAGCTTGTGCATGAAAAGC
>NZ_DDYV01000291.1:0-25324 GCF_002348205.1 Desulfobacter sp. UBA2225
TGGCGGGCGCAAGGCGCTTTTCTGGTCAGCGCCGCGCGCGCCAACGGGCAGACCGCATGGGTGCGGGTATCGAGCCTCGCGGGCGAGCCGTGCCGCCTGCGGGCGGACTTTTCAGGCCCGCCCCGCCTTGATGCCGCCGAGGGCGTGGCGATCACGGCCCTGGGCGTAAACCGGTACACCATCGAGCTTGCGAAGGGTGAGACCGCCCTGTTGATCGACCCCGCCTGGGAAGGCGATCCAGTTGTGGCGCCGGTGACGGGATCCATGCCGGACGCGCCGGTTTTCGGTTTGAAGCGGTAAGGAATTGGGCCGCGTGGGCGGGGTGGAGGTGTTCACGGCGCGCATTCTCACTCTGCAACACCGGATGCCAATCCCCTCAGGGGTCGGGCTTGTTGAGGTCGTACTTGGCAATCCGGCGCCGCAGGGCACTATAGCTCACGCCCAACAGCCTTGCCGCCTGGCGCTGGTTCCACCCGGTCTGAGACAAGGCCGCGGTCAGCGTCTGCACTTCGCGATCCTGAAGCACGCTCCGGCTCCGCTCCTCGACAGTCGAAGGACAGGACGCGTCCAGGGCCTCCTCGATGGCACGGGTGTCGCCCGTCAGCATGTAGCACGACATCATGCCCTCGAGTTCGCGGACGTTGCCGGGCCACGCGTAGGCCAGCATGCGCCGCATCGTCTCGACCGGCAAGGGGGGCCGTTCATGCCCGTACTTGACCGTGTACTTCCTCACGAAATGGTCCACCAGCCCGGGGATATCGTCCGTCCGCTTCCGCAACGGGGGAAGGTGTATCGTGAAATGCTGCAAACGGTAGAAGAGGTCACTCCGGAACCTGCGCTTATCCACATCCTCCTCGAGGGGCGCGTTGGTGGCCGCCACAATGCGCACATCGACGTGGATCCGCTCAGTTCCACCGACACGGTAGAAGCTCTTGTGCTCGATGGCCTCGAGGAGCTTCGCCTGGACCGCCGCCGAAATCGCGCCGATCTCGTCCAGAAATACGGTGCCGCCCGCGGCCTGCTCGAAGCGTCCGGGCCGCTGCCGATCCGCCCCGGTGAACGCCCCCTTGTCGTAGCCGAACATCTCCGATTCCAGCAGGCTCTCCTGGACCGCCGGACAGTTCACCTTGCAGAATGCCCCTGTGCGGCTTCGCCCCGAAAACTGATGAATGAGCTGCGCGGCCACATCCTTTCCCGTCCCCGTTTCGCCGCGCAGAAGCACGGTCAGGTCCGAGTGGGCCACTTCTCGAATGAGCCGCGCGACCTTGCGCATCTCCGGGCTGCCGCCAACGAGCATGGGGCCGCCAGCTTCGCCGAGCACAAATCCAGGCTCTTCCCCCTCGGTGGAAGACTCGAGGGGAGGGAGCGGCGGGGCGCCGTGGCTCCGGGAAGCGCCGTCCAGGGCCTTGCGCACGATGTCAACGACCCGGCCGATATCGTCCGGCTTGCGCAGGTAATCAAACACCCCCTCGCGCAGAGCGGTGATCGCCGTGTCCACAGTCGGGTGCCCCGTCAAGATGACGATCTGGATATCTCCGGATAGCTCTTTGAGGGATTGAATGAGGTCAATGCCGGACATGCCCGGCATTTTGACATCGGATAAGACCAGGTCAATGGCCTGGCTATTAAGGATATCCAGAGCCTCCATCCCGCTGGATGCGGTGAACGGGGTATACCCTTCTCCGGACAGAATCTCCCCTATAATCATTGGGTAGTGTTTTTCGTCATCCACAATCAATATATTTTCCATTATAACTCCCGGATAGTTTACTGCGCTGCGGGCAGGCGTATCTCCACCCTGGTCCCGCTGGGTTGGGCATTGGTTATGCTGATTTCCCCGTGGTGCGCCTGAATGATGTTTTTAATGATACCAAGGCCTAAACCGGTTCCCATTTCCTTGGTGGTGAAAAAGGGCGTCCAGATTTTTTTTAGCACATCTTCGTCAATGCCCGGGCCGGTGTCTGTAAAGCTGGCATGGACAAACCCGGGCTCATGCCATGTGGCAATGGTGATGCTTCCATCCGTCTGGTCCATGGCCTGAAATGCATTTAGGAAAATATTTAAAAAAGCCTGATAGAGCATGGCAGAGTCCCCAAGAATGTCCGACACCGGGAGGCTGCCCTGGTACTCCCGGATGATTTTGATATCTTTATGCTCATCTAAGGACGATAAAAAAGTGATATTTTTTTCTATGATGTCTTCCAGACAGCAGGGCCTTAAGTCTGCGATTTTAGGTTTTGCAAAATCAAGGAAATCTGTGATGATGCGGTCTAAACGCGTGGATTCTTCAACAATGATTCCCGGAATATTGCTGGATGGATCCAGTTTTGCCATTTTTTTTTCCATCAGCTGTGCAGAGCTTTTTATAATCCCTAAAGGATTGCGAATTTCGTGTGATACGCCGGCGGTCATTTCACCGATTGCGGACAGGTGCTCAGCCTGATGCAGTTTTTCTTCCAGCTTGAGCCTTTCTTCAGCCCTGCGCTCAATAATACTCTCGCCATGTTTCACCACAAACCGGAGAATAAGAAAAAGAATGCCCATGATCGTAGCGCAACTGACGACAATCAGTCCCTGGAGTTTAAATACCTGCTGATAGTCATCAGATACATCCCTGATAATTTGAATAACGCCGATAACCATCCTGTCTTTTTCCCGGGTGAGTTGGACTTCCTGCATCAACGGGGCAAAGGTAACAATTTTTGTCTCTTTGGGAAACCAGAATGTCAGCTCAATCCGGTTGCCCTGCTGAATGAGCTTGGAGGTTACCTCCTTTTTCATGGCTTTTTCATAATGAACCCCCCCGGCATTTTTTTTGCCGATCTGAGCTTTGTCCAGGCTGTAGGCAATAACATTGTCCGTTGCGTATATATTGACCATGTCAACATGGAAACTATGCAGGGTGTTTTTAACAACCGTGTCAAGAAGTTGATACTGGCTTGGTTCCCGCAACTTTATCTCTCCATGTTTGAAAACCACAGGCCAGACAAATCTTAAAAATATTTGATGGTTGAGGTTTTCCACCAGAAGTTGGTTATACTCCTTGCTTTTTTCAAGCAGTATTTTTCTTACCCAGTGGGCATTCAAAGCCGCAATGACGATGGTTGCCGTAAGCATGACAACAAGGCTTGAGACAGTGAAGGCTTTGACGAGCACAAAAGGCCGGGTGCCTGAATTGTCGGTCTCTTTCTGTTGTTTTATTTTCACATTAATTCGTCTTTTTGGATGCCTTTGATTATAAAAAAAAAAGTCATGTTTTTGGGGTTTTAAATTTGGCAAGCACCTTTTTTATTTGCTATTCAATCAGTTAAATAGTTTTATTCTGCTTGACTTTACGCCCATTTCGTATCAAATATATAGTCATATAAGTTTAGGATATCAATAACTATTATTTGCATTCTTCATATCAAGCCCATTGCGACAGTCATAGTTGGGGATAGATGCGTATGATGTTTGGAAAAAAAGATCATCTTGTAGGCCTAGATATTGGAGCTGCTTTCGCCAAAGTGGCCGAACTGAAGACAACCAAGAAAGGCAGACGGCTTCATAAATTCGGCATCGCAAAGATCCCCGAAGGCATGATTCAGGAAGGCCGGATTGCCGATACGGAGGGGTTGGCTGAAATTATTCGCTCCTTGTTTAAGTCGCAGAATATCAAGGAAAAAAATGTGGCGATTTCCACCGGCGGCCATTCGGTTGTTATCAAGACCATCAGCACATCAAAGGTGCCTGACGAGGAACTGCATAGAAATATTCGGGCAGAGGCCGAGCAATATATTCCTTATGATATAGATGATGTTAATATCGATTACCAGATTTTGGGTGACAGCGAATACTCTTCTGAACAGATGAATGTGCTTCTTGTCGCGGTAAGACAGGATCTGGTCGATGAATATGTTGAGCTGATTCATATGGCAGGCCTTAATCCAGTTATTATTGACGTAGATACGTTTGCCCTTCAAAATGTTTATGAAACGCTTCCTGATGTAGATCATGAGCGAATAACCCTGCTGCTTGATGTGGGGGCTTCCAAAACAAGTGTGAATATCCTTCAGAATAACAATTCCATGATGATGCGGGACATGACCAACGGATGTTACCAGCTTGTTTCTGTTGTCAGTGAGCGACTTGAGATTGACCGGGAAAAAGCCTTGCAGATCATCATGGGCGAGGTTGATTATCCGGAATCTGGACAGTCGTTGGACGACCTGTATGAAATCGTTGTCGACAACTGGTGTTCAGATATCTGCGAGGTGGTTCATACCTTTGAGTCCGGTCCCGGCAATGACGGGATTGAAATGATTGTTATCAGCGGCGGGGGTGGTTTCATAGATCTGCTGGCTGAGAAATTGACTGCGGCGCTCAAGGTAACTGTCTCAAAGATTAATCCCTTTGCCGGACTGGTCAGCGATTCAAAAGAACTCGGTGAACTGGAAGCGTACCAGCTTCTGTCCCCCATCGCACTGGGGCTTGCCATGAGACGGGTGAATGACAAATGATACGAATCAATCTGTTGCCGTTCAGGCTTGCCAGGAAAAAGGAAAACATCCGCCGTCAGGTATCCGTATTTTTCCTTTCCCTTATTTTTATTTTTCTGGCATTGGGTTGGGCGCTCTCTATGTTAAACAATAAAATCAGCCTGATTCAGAATGAGGCTGCCCAGGTAAGGGCTGAAAGCCTCATGTATAAGAAAAAAGCGGATAAGGTCACCCAGATTAAGAAAAATCTGGCGATTCTGGAGGAGAAACTGGCCATCGTTGAAAATTTGAAAAAAAGAAAAAATGAGCAGCAGATATTGTTGGAGGAGTTGGCGCAACGGCTTGTAGAAACAAAAATGTGGTTGCTCAGTGTGGCTGCAGATGCCCAGACCGTTTCTTTAAAAGGGATTGCCTTTGATAACCCGACCATTGCCGCATTCATGAGAAATCTTGAAAGTTCTCAATTGTTTGGAACTGTAGATTTAAAGCTGTCAAAAACAAAGGAGTTTAATAATAATCTCCGGTTAAAAGAATTTGAGATATCCTGCACAAAGAGACTGTCCGAACCGGCACCCGACGAGACGGATAAGGGTGGAAAGTCTACAAAAAGGGAAAAATAATGGCAGGGAAAACGAAACAGAGTACTGAAAAAAAAAGTGGGAAGATAGACGTCCTGTTTGAAAAAATAGGTGAGTTGACAAAAATCCAGCGTCTGCTTATTTGTCTGGGCACAGTGGGCTTAATTTGTGGCGGGTTTTATTTTCTGCTGCTTGGCCCAAAGCTTGATACACTTACGGCAGCCAGGCAAGATCTGGAAAGTCAGAGAACTCTTTTGTCAACGTACAAGGCTAAAGCCGCAGCCCTTGAAAAGGTGGAAGCTCAGATGGCCCAAGCCCAGGAACAGTTCAACATTGCCATGACCGCTCTGCCGGATAAAAGAGAACTGCCTTCTTTGCTGGATGAAATATCCAAGGCAGGAAGGGATGCCGGGCTTGAAGTCCAGTTATTTGCGCCCCAGAACATGGTGGAGAATGCGTCCTATATAGAAATCCCTTTGTCCATGACGGTGGCGGGGCGTTACCACCAGATGGCCGAATTTTTTTATCGGGTTGCAGGGTTCAACCGTATTGTCAATATGTCGACCATCAATATGAATCGGATGTCCGGAAAAGAGGTAGCGGACAGAAATACAATTCAGATGCAATGCGTTGCCCTGACCTACATGTTTGTTGAACCCAAGGAAGATGAGGGTACGGGTGACAAAGGCAAGAAGAAACACACAAAGAGGTAGAAGGCGCCGGATATGGAAAAATTAGTTAAAATATTTTGCGTGGCCGGTTTGGGTGTCTCATTACTGTTTGTATCAGCCTGCAATGAGGAGCAGTCCCCTGCGCCAAAACAGACAAGACAGCCCCAGGAGGTTTCCAAACCTATTTTTAAATCAAATCCGCCGGTAGCGCTAACGCCTGGCCCCGGGGATACCGGGAAAAAACAGGCCCTGATCTCTGAGTTGAAACCAGTGCAGGATCCAGTCAAAGAGAGCCAGGCCGGTGGTGATATTGATGGTGCAGGCAGCTTACAAAAAGCCGGTATTTCTATACCCATGGAAAAATATGACAGCAAGGATCGGGTGGATCCCTTTATTCCTTTGATTGCTGAGAAAAATGAGGTTGTCGGGTCAGCTTCATCCGGGGATTCAAAGCTCGAAAGCGAAAGAATATTGACCCCCCTGGAAAAATTGGAATTAAGCCAGGTTAAGCTGGTGGCGGTTGTTGAAATGCAGGACAGGGCCATTGCTATGGTGGAGGAAGCCGGCGGTAAAGGGTATGAGGTCTCCATTGGTACTTATATCGGTCCCAATGGCGGGAGGGTTACATCCATTACCAGCACAGGTATTAAGATTGAAGAAACAGTAAAAGATTATCAAGGAAAAAGCCTTAAGCGTTATGAGGAGATTAAATTTCATAAAAGCGAGGATGGGGAAGAAGATGATTCTTAATTATCGGTCTGTACTCAGACATTATGTGACAGGTCTTATCGTGTCGGTTCTGATGCTTTCCTTTACGGCAGGGTGCGTAACCCAGAAAACCGCAGTAGAGGCAAGTACAGCTAAGGTTGAGGAGAGTCCGATTTCCCATGACGATTCTGCGTCTTTACCCAAAACCGTTAACAAAATATGGGTCAACCCCAAAGCAGATGCGTTTGAGGTATGGATACAGGCTTCCGGGCCTTTGAATGATTATACTTCCATTAAGCAGTCTTTCCCCTTTGCCGTGAGCGTCTATTTGTCCAATGTCCATCTTGCCCGGGGGCTGGTGGATGCCGGATACTTTTCCGACTCCCGTGTCAGCGATATAACGGTCGGTTTTATTGATAAGGCCCAAACAACAGTCAAGGTGGATATCCTGCTTAAAGCGGACCTGCCGTACATTGTGGAGGAAAAATCGGACCGTTTGGGTATCATTATCAAGGGCAGTCAGGCCCTTTCCGAACAGTCGGCAAAGGCCGGCTTTATTTCAGATGACTCCGGACAGGGATGGAAAGATGTTGTGGAACCGTCCAAAGATGTTTCGATTCCTGGAACAACAGCCCATCTGACCCATATTGAATTTGACAGTAATAATCTTGGCGAATCTGATGTTCAGATTCTAACGGATCATCCGGTTCGATACGAAACCGTTCAGAATCGCAATGATTCCCTCGGACTGATATTGTATAATACAACGGTGCCCCTCCACCATCAGCGGCCTCTTTTAAGCCGGTATTTTAATTCTGCCGTGGAACAGGTTATGCCCAGGCCAAACCCTGCAAATCATAATGATACGCTGGTGGATATCAAGATCAGGGAAAAAGTGCCGTTCCAAGTGGTTCAAACCACTAAGGGCATTCATGTGATCTTTCAAGCCCCCAACGTCTCTCCGCCTGAATTTGATCAAGTCAAAGTCAGTTCGGACGCCGGCAAAAATACCCCTCCCGGATTAAAAAAATATGATCAGGGGGAATCAACGACCCAGGCAAAGAGGCCTTCCCCGGACCAGGATCCTTTGTTAAATCCTTCCTCGGTCCGGTATACCGGTGAAAAAATTAAACTGGACTTTTATGAAACAGATATTAAAAATGTTTTCAGGATATTAAAAAGTGTAGCCGGCGTGAATTTTGCAATTGGCAGGGATGTGCAGGGTAAAGTGACACTGACTCTTCAGGATCCGGTACCCTGGGACCAGATTCTTGATCTTATTCTGAAAATGAATAATCTTGGTAAAAAGATGGAGGGCAATGTCATCCGTATTGCCACCACAGAAACCCTTGCCAAGGAGGAAACTCAACGTCAGGAAGCCATTGCGGCTCGGCAAAAATCCGAAGAACAGAAACAGGCCCTGGAGCCCCTTGTCACCGAATATATTCCTGTCAATTATTCAGATGCAAAGAAGGATATTGAAGCCCATGTATCCAAGATTCTCACCCCGAATCGGGGCAAGATTTCAGTGGATGCCCGTACCAATCAGCTGATTATTACAGATACCCAGGCTAAAATCGACCAGGCTTTTGAGCTCATCAACCGCCTGGATACGGTAACGCCCCAGATAATGATTGAGGCCAAGGTGGTTGAGGTCACCAAGGAATTTTCCAGAAGTTTCGGGATCAACTGGAACCTGTCCAATGCGTCTAATACGACATCTGGCTTTGTTGATGATTTTTCTGTGTCTGTTAACACATCAGGTGTTTCAGGTGATTTTTCCTTTTTCGGACTGTTCGGGTCTTCTGTCACCGCATTGAATGCAAAGCTTGCGGCGTCCGAAGAACAGGGAGACGTCAGGATCGTATCCTCCCCAAGAATTTTGACCCTGGACAACAAAAAGGCCATGATCAAACAGGGCCAGCAATATGCCTATCAAGAGCTTAATTCTGACGGCACGGCTGGTGTGGCGTTTAAAGACATTGACCTGCTGCTGGAAGTCACCCCACATGTTACGCCGGATAACAGAATTTCCATGAACGTGCGGTTGACCAAAAATGACGTTGGCCCCGAAACTACCGAAGGTGTCCCGTCCCTGGTGACAAATGAGGCGGAAACAGAGCTTTTGGTCAATAATAACGATACGGTTGTTATCGGTGGAGTTATCAAAAGTACCCAGAGCCAGGACACAGATGGTGTTCCTTTTCTGGCCAACCTTCCGGGGTTAGGCTATCTTTTTGGTACAAATGCCAAGGTTGATAATCGAAATGAACTGCTTATTTTCTTGACGCCTTCCATTGTCCAGCTTGAGCAGAAAAGGCATATTGTACAATAGTATTTACTGCAGTTCAAACAGACGCTGTTCTGCCTTGTGGTAAAGACTGGAATTTTTAGGGGCCAACTGCATCACCACCCGCCAGGTTTTGATGGCCTGGCCAGTCCGGTCGCAGGCTTCATATGCCTGGGCAAGGTCTGCATGGAATATGACGGTGTCCGGAGATCTTTTTATATTGTTATCCAAGTATGCGATGGCCCTGTCTGTCTGGCCGGTTCGGATATAGACCTGGGCAAGGCCATGGATGGCCTGGATAAATCCGGGCATTTCCCTTAATGCTTTAAGGAAATATTTCTGGGCTATGGAGTAATCATTCTGTTCCAACTGGGCCCATCCGATATTGGCCAACGGGTAATGGGGGGTGGGGTAGGTCATATCTTCAAGGACTTTGTTGAATGTCTTTATGGCAATATCCCATTTTTTCTCCCGAAGGTAAGCGGCACCAAGATTGTTCAGGGCCTCGGTGTAATCTGGCTTGAGCGCCAGGGCTTTGTTGAAGACCTGAATCGCCAGATCATCTCTTTCTTTTCCCATGTAGGCCAATCCCAGGCTGTTTTGAATATATGGGTCGTCAGGTGCCAATTTTTCTGATTCAAGCAGTTTGCTTAATGCCGCCGTATAGTTCCCCTGGGCCTGGAATACATCGCCTTCCTTTTTGATGGCCTGGGCGATTTTATTTTGTTTTTGGGTCTGTACCGTTGAGGTACAGGATGCCATGACAGAACAGATACAAATCAGGATAAACAGTTTTGTTTTCATCGGGCCGACTCCTTATTCAGCATAATCACATCAATTTTTTCGTTTTCCAGAAAGTTTGTAGCTCTTTTGAAAAGGGGTATCCTGGTGAAAAAGAGCTTTTCCAGGCCTTTTTCAATGTAAACACCTGGGATATTATATACTTTCCGGTCTGTATTAAACGATGGGTCTTTCCACACCTGATACCCAAGTTGGGAAAAAAGGCGGGTACAGATATCTTCAAACGTGAGATCCGAAGGTAGGTCAACGATCTGGTTTCCTTGGCTTTTTAAGACGTCAAGTGCTTTACCGTAAACGCTTCCCGAATTGATTAAAATATCAGACGCGTGCTTATGGGTGATCCTGCCTAAAGAGACCGTCATCTGTACTTTGTTGACGGATAGGGGGAAATAGACCCGGGGCTCATAGGAATAAGATGTGGCGGCGATAAGAAGCCGAATCAACGATTCATGGGATCTGGGAACATCCTTCATGGTCTGTGTGTTGAGCAGCATCTTGGCATTGAGGACTTCACTGTATTTTTTAAATTGCAGATTTTTCCAATAGCCTTTCATAGCAGCAACAAGGTCTGGATCCATGGACGCTTCACTGGCATCTGGCCCAAGCAGCACGGTTTTTTTTCCGGTATCGTCACTGATGACGGGTGTTATTGACAAATCGATGCATTGAGGCTTGCCGCCTTGGCTGTCGGACGGGAAAAACAGGTTTCCCTGATGCATGAGGTGACCCTGGATAAGCCGGGTATAGCGTTTTAGATCTGTCAACTGCGCCATGGACAGAGGCTTGGGTGAATGGGTGGCTGTTCGTTTCTCTTCGGAAATGTTGGTGGCAACGTTATTTGCGAGCGGTGCAACATCTTTTCCCATGGCAATGAAATCGGTAAACCAGGGCTGGGAAAGAATTGAAGGGTCAGGGATTGCGATGGTTGTCCCCTGATAGATACGGTTGATATCCGTTATGTTTGGATTGAGGTGAAGCACGATTTTTTCCCCCGTCCTGGATATATGGCCCCTGGATGTTAAAAATTCTTCGGAAAGCAGTTCTGATATGGTCTCCCCGGCTTTGACCTCGTGTTCATGGATGTGCCGGGATAGGGTGGCAGAATTAATCTCTGTAGAGAACTCCAGCACCGGTACCGCCACCATGCCGTTGTTCTCGTGTTTGTAAGCATTTTTATCCACCTGTTTAAGGGGAATCAGAATCTGGCTGCCGGGGGAAATGGCATCAATATTGCTTATTTGCGGATTGATGCTTTTAAATATTTTTAAAAACAGCGGGAAATCTGACGCGGATATTTCTCCTTTCTGGCGAAAAATTTTATACAGCCATTCATCTTGCCCGACCAGATAAGGCTCGCACAGGTAACCCCGATCTTCGTAAGTGAATAGAGAATATTTTTTAATACTGGTTTTCACCCCCGTTGCTGAGAAAGCGGCGCAAGGGGTGAAAAAAAACAGTATGGCCGGGATAACAATACGTCTGATTATGATGTCCCGGGGGAAAGACATAGATCAAAGCCCTAAACGGGTGGCGATTTTTTCTGACACATCCTTTACGAATTTTTGGAATTGTGATGGACCAAGGGGTTTTTCCTGGGACGGAATCAATTCGGGATCATCGGGTGAAATAAAATCCGGTAAATTGATAAACCGGCTGTCAGATGAAATACCGTAAGCTTCAGCCAGTTCGCCCTTAAAATAGAGGTCCTGGAATCCGGAAAATTTAATGGCATGTGCCGTGGCATCCAGAATCACCGTTTCGCTCTCATCCACGAGATCCAATGCCTTTGCCTGGACCATCCCTGCAAGACATTCGCCTCCCTGGGTGCAGGTGATATGCCCGTTTTGGTTGGCTGTGAGCTGCCAGTCCATGATCTGCTGTTCTTTTACCTGGACCACAAAAACATTTCTGTGGCCGCTGGCCGCATCATACTCCCTGGCGATCTGGATCACCCTTGGCATGGATACGGGGTTGCCGATCATGGCTGCCTGGGCAACACTCGGCTGGGTCTGGACAGGGATAAATTTACGTTTGCCCTCATCCGGTTCAAGGTAGTATCTGTATACCGGGTCAGCATGTTCGGACTGAACCCCAATGATTTTGGGAAGTTTATTGATGATGCCGGCATTGTAAAATTTTAAGAAACCGTTCATAACCGCTGAAATATTTCCGGCATTGCCAATGGGCACCATGACCACTTTTTTATCCATATCCCAGTCAAAATCCTGCGCGATTTCATAGGAATAGGACTCCTGTCCCAGTATCCGCCAAGCGTTTTTGGAATTGAGCAGTGCCACCGGATAGTTTGAGGAGAGATGCTCCACAACTTTCATGCAGTCGTCAAAAACCCCCGGGATTTCAAAGACCCTGGCACCGCTTCCCAACGGCTGGGCCAGCTGGGCGGAGGTGACCTTTTTATGGGGCAGAAGTACGGCAGATTTTACTTTAGATCCCAGGTAGGAGGCATAAAGGGCTGCCGATGCCGAGGTATCGCCGGTGGAGGCGCATATCGAGATGACCTCGGAGACAAATCCCCGGTCAATAAGATATTTTATGCTGGACAGGGCGGAGGCCATGCCCCTGTCTTTAAATGAGGCTGAAGGGTTCTGGCCGTCGTTTTTGTAATAGAACTTTAACCCGGTTTTTTCCTGGAGCGCGGTGTTGGCCTCCACCAGCGGCGTGTGTCCTTCACCCAGATAGATGATCGATTCAAGGGGGATGCTGGGGCCTATGAATTCGTGGTACCGGTAAATCCCTTTAAGGGCCGGGATCTTAAGCATCTTGCGGTAATCAAATATTCTCTGCCAGGTTTCGCCTGAAATGGCGTTGAGCTGGTCTTTGTTCCGGTCATGGATCAGCAATACCTCGTTGCATGCCGGGCACACATATAAAAGTTCTTCAATGCCGTATTCGGCACCGCAGCCAAGACATTTATAGTATAGTTCCCCCTTGGGCGAGGGGATGATGTGTGGTCTGATATCCTCAGGAAACAGATTAAGATTCGTATTCAATGATTTCTAACCCTCCCATATACGGTACCAGTGCTTTGGGCACTTTGACGGTTCCGTCTTTCATTTGATAGTTTTCAAGAATTGCTGCAAAGGTCCTGCCCACGGCCAGCCCTGACCCGTTCAGTGTGTGGCAGAATTCAGGCTTTTTGGCGTTTTCTCGTCTGAAGCGGATGTTTGCCCGCCTGGCCTGGAAATCAAGGCAGTTTGAACATGAGGATATCTCTCTGTATTTATCCTGGCCGGGCATCCACACTTCAAGGTCATAGGTTTTTGCGGCGGAAAATCCCAAGTCCCCGGTGCACAAGGTGACCACCTGGTATGGCAGTTCCAGGCGTTGGAGAATGTCTTCGGCGTTGGCCAGCAATGATTCAAGCTCATCAAAAGAGCTCTCCGGAGAGGTGATTTTTACCATTTCCACTTTGTTGAACTGGTGTTGGCGGATCAGTCCTTTGGTGTCTTTGCCGTAGGAGCCTGCTTCGGACCTGAAACAGGGGGTAAATGCCGTAAATTTCAGGGGCAGCTTGGATTCATCCAGGATTTCTCCGGCCGGGATGTTGGTCATGGGCACTTCTGATGTGGGAATCAGGTAGTAATCCCAGCCCTCAAGCTTAAATAGTTCTTCCTCAAATTTAGGCAGCTGGCCCGTTCCGGTCATGGTTTCCCTGTTTACGATAAACGGCGGTAAAACTTCCTTATACCCGTGCTCCGTGATGTGAATATCCAGCATAAAATTGATTAATGCTCTTTCCAGGCGCGCGCCTGCGCCGATGTACAAAGGAAATCTGGAACCGGCAAGTTTTGCTGCACATCCAAGATTGAGAATGCCTAAGGCTTCGGCAATATCCGCATGGTCCTTGATCTCAAAATCAAATGACGGTGGGGAACCCCAGGTCTTTTCAAGCCGGTTTTCAGTGTCATCCTTTCCCATGGGCACATCTTCATGGGGCAGATTGGGAATATTAATAAGGAACGACTTGATCCAGGCGTCCAGTTCATTGAGTGTTTTGTCCATTTCCTTAATTTGCTCAGAAACGCCTTTCATCTTATTTATGCTTGGCTGGGCGTCCTGGCCGGATTTCTTCATTTTGGCAATTTCATCAGAAACAGTATTTCTTAGGTGCCGTAACTCTTCAATATCAACTAAAAGGGATTTTCTTTTTTCCTCATTTTCAAGAAATGGGGAAAAATCAATGTTTGCTCGGCGTTTTTTCATGCCCTGGACAACAGTATCCAGGTCATTTTTAATCAATTTTATATCAAGCATTTTTGATTTTTGTCCTGCATGATTATAGGGTTGACGGGTGGCTGATTATAATATTTTTACAATTATATTCAGATAACACGGGCCATGTAAACAGTCAACGGATTATTGCCGGTTGACAATTGTCCGACAGTGTATAATATTTCGCAAAAAAATTATTGTACAATAATCTAAGGAATACCATTATGGATGAAGCTAAAAGCGGTAAAAACAGTGTGTTGAGCCAGGTTGCCGAACGTATGAACGCCCTGTCCCCGGAACAGATTGAAGAGAAATATAATATCATTGAAAATAAATTGTTCGAATTTGCAAACTTTTTAGAAGCCCATCAGGTGTTCCTGTACCCGCCCGGAAGTAAGGAAATTCCTACGGAAAAGATTATCCGAAAAGCTATGGAAATTCAGAAAAGTATTATTCTACCGGTATTTACAGATGTTAAAAATACTTTCCTTTTGTATAAGATCAGTCATTTTGATAAAGATTTGGTGACCAACGCCCATGACATGCTTGAGCCCAATCCCGAGCGGTGCAAGAAAATAGCCCTGGATGATGTCGATATTGCCATTATCCCGGGTCTGGCCTTTGATGACAAGGGCGGACGCATGGGATTCGGAAACAATTACTATTCAAAGCTGATCACAAAATTGCCTGAAACCTGCCGTAAGGTAGCCTTGGCTTATGAAGAGCAGATTGTTGATCAGATTCAGATGGAGTCAAGAAAATATACGGTGGACATCATCATTACCGATGCCCGGGTAATCTATAAGATTTAAACATTACCAAGCGCACGCCTGAATGCCTTCAAGTCTTCGGTTTTTCCCATGACAATCAGTGTGTCCCAGGGGTGGATAATGGTTTCAAAACTGGGGGCAAACACCATGTGGCCTGACTTCTCTTTGAGTGCAATAATGATCAGGTTGTAGTCCTGCCGAATACCGGAATCCTTAAGCTGTTTTCCTGCATAATTTGATGTTTCCGGTACAAAGGCTTCTTCAAGCTGGATGGCATCGCTTTCCCGGGACAGCGCCGTGTTCAGAAAATTGGAAACCGTAGGGCGCAACAGCTTCAGCCCCATGGAAATCCCACCGGTATCATAGGGGCATTCCACCTGGTTGGCGCCCGCCACATAGAGTTTTTTTATCACCATGGTGCTTATTGCCCGGGCCATAATATAGATGTCGGGATTGAGTTGTCTGGCTGTGAGTACCAGGAACACATTTGCCGCATCCGTTCCAAGAACCGCCACCAGTGCCTTTGCCTGTTTGATTCCGGCTTTCTCCAGAATTTCCTCATTTCCGGCATCTCCGATGATATAGTGAATTTTATCCTTTTCCAGGAGATCTTTGAGTTCTTCACTTTGTTCAACCACAACAATGTCTATGGTCTCTTCGGCTACGAAGTTGCACAGAATTCTGCCGATTCGACCGTATCCGCAGACAATGTAATGATTTTTCATTTTTTTTATTTTGCTGTTCAAACGTTGCCTCCCCAGCATGCTTTTAATTTCACCGTCCACAACCGAAGTGATAAAAACACCGCCCAGATAGAGAAAGTACCCTACGCCTGTAAATATCAGAAAAATGGTGAACAATCGTCCGCCGTTGGACAGATCGTGGACTTCAAGAAAACCCACCGTACTCAGGGTGATGGCCGTCATATATGCGGAATCAAGGACCCCCCAGCCTTCAACGGCCATGTATCCGCCCGTGCCGATGCAAAAAAATAGGACCGCGATAAACACGGTTATTACCATTTTAGAAGTTTTATCCATGGCTTACTATTACTTTCACTGGCGTCCAAATGCAAGGGAAAGATGAAGGCCGGATAATTACCATAACGGCTTTTATTACAGGCTTTAAACCCGTTTTCTAATGCTTGACGGCCTCGGCGGTTGCTGATATTAAAAGACCATGACTGACGAACCTACAAAGTTTTCGCGTTGGCGCAGGGATATGGTGGAAAAACAGATTATTGCCAGGGGGGTAACTGATCCTTTGGTGATCCAGGCCATGATCGAGGTGCCCCGCCATCTTTTTGTCAGTGAGGCCCTGGTTGACAGTGCCTATGGGGATTTCCCACTTCCCATTGGTGAGGGACAGACCATTTCCCAGCCTTTTATTATCGCTGAAATGACCCAGAGTCTGACCTTGACGGGCCAGGAGCGTGTCCTTGAGATCGGTACGGGCTCTGGTTACCAGGCTGCCGTGCTCTCCCGTATTGTTTACAGGGTGTATACTATTGAACGGAACAATGCTCTTTATCTGCGGACTCGGAAACTGTTTGACCGTCTGAAATACCATAATATCGTAACCCGCTATTCCGACGGCACCACGGGCTGGAAAGCCGAAAGCCCCTTTGACGCCATCATTGTCACGGCCGGAGGGAATCGGATACCCGAACCTTTAGTGAATCAGCTTATAGAGGGGGGGCGCCTGGTTATTCCCGTGGGGGGACTGCATTCCCAGGAACTTTTACGTATTGAAAAGACCAGCACGGGTATTAAGACGGTCAATTTAGGTGGTTGCCGTTTTGTCAAGCTTATCGGTGAACACGGCTGGCCTGCTTAATACACCCTAAATATTGAGGTAAAATTTGATGTCCTTTTCTTCTTCTGCTCCGTCGGCAACCATAAAAGAGTTGCTCATGGGGTTCTGTTTAGGCGTTGCCAATATTATTCCGGGGGTGTCCGGCGGGACCTTTTTGCTGGTTTTCGGAATATATGAGCGGGTATTTTTAATTTTAAATCAGATTAATAAAAACTTTGTCCTGAAATGCCTTAAACTTGTCTTCGCCTGTTTCATGCACCCGGTTCAGGGCGTTAAAAATTTTTATGCATTTTTTAAAGAAAACGGTTTCTTTTTCCTGTTTAAACTTGCGGCCGGGACCGCCGTTGCCATTCTTGCCCTCTCCAGTCTGATGAAATATCTTTTGCTCCACCATTTTTGTGTAACCTATTCATTTTTTTTCGGGTTGATCCTGGTTTCTATCATCATTCCGGTAAAGATGCTTAAGCGTTTTGATGCCCGGGCCGTGCTTTGCCTTCTGGCTGGGGTCGGCATCACTGTGTGGGTATCCGCCATGGTCAATCCCTACGATAAAATTAAGATGAAGTCTGATTATCTTTCCCGAATCTTCCCGGTTCAGGGCGCCTCTGCTGCGGGAATGGATGCTTCTATGCCTGAATCGGGAAAAATTGCGTCAACGGTCCAAGGTTATTCACCTGAGGATTATCTGTATATTGCATTTTGCGGTGCTATTGCCATTTCAGCCACTATACTGCCGGGTGTCAGCGGTTCTTTGGTATTGATTTTAATGGGAACTTATTTTGATGTTATTTCGGCTATTTCTGAATTAAAGTCCTTTCATTGGGAGACTGTTGTCTTTCTGGGAATATTCGGCCTGGGGGTTATCTTCGGCGGCCTTATGTTTGCCCGGCTGGTCAGTTTTGTCCTTTATCGTTGCTATAATGCCACCATGGCCTTTTTAGGCGGGCTGATGGTAGGCTCCCTTTATGCTTTGTGGCCCTTTAAAGAGACCGTGTTGATGGCGCAGCAGTATGTGAAACAGGCAGGGGAAATCATCTGCCTTGACAATGTGGCAGTCCAGACCAATATTAATGTTCTTCCAACCAAAGATGATCCGGTGATCGCAGCGTTTGTTTTTTTTGTGCTTGGCGGCATTATCATGATGCTTTTTGTCAGAAAAGAGGCCGGATAACTAGGTCGGTGGGCAAATCACCCTTATGAAAATTCCATCCATTGTCCTGGAAAATTGATCCATGATGACCCATGATGATTTTTTAAAAATAGAAAAACAGTTTTATGCGTATACCAGACCTTTTGTCGACAGGGCTGAAGACGCCTATCCATTTGTACTCAAACAGGAACACACTGCCCGGGTCTGCAAGGCCATGAAAATGCTTTGCGCATCACTTGATCTTGACGGGCCGAAAACGGCCCGTGCTTGTGCTGCCGCCATGGTTCATGATATGGGCAGATTCCCCCAGTTTGCCGTCTTTCACACCTATGCGGATGCCCGTTCCAAAAACCATGCAGCATTAGGGTGCCGGGAAATAGTGCGAAGCAACATTCTTTCCCATTTGTCCGTTACAGACAGGCAGTTGATTTTGCGGGCAGTGGCCCTGCATAACCGCCCCCGTCTTTCCGGAAAGCTCGGGAGCGATTTAAGTCTTCTGGCCCGTCTGCTCAGGGATGCGGACAAAATGGATATTTATAAAGTAATGAAAGACCATTATCTGAATTCGGATTCAAGTCACGGTTTTATTACCTATGATTTGCACGATGACGGCAAAATACCGACAGCCGCTGCCCAACTCCTTCTTGAAACCCGGCAGAACGATTTAAGCTGTGTAAATACCCTCAATGCCATGAGGGTGTTTCAGGCCGGAATGGTTTATGATTTAAATTTCTCCGCTGCAGCTGCCGCTATCCTGGATATGGAAGTCATTCCTGTCCTGTTGGGCGGTATTCCTCCATCAGATCTCATTACCCGGCTGGAGCAGACTCTTTTGGATCATCTGAAATCTCTTGCCACACAAAAGTAATGGCTATCCGCTAAGCACACCGGTTAACTCCTTTTGGCTGAACCGGTAGACGGAATTACAGTGATGGCATCGAAGCTCCAATGGAAAGGGACCGTTTGCCAGGATATCAGCACACTCTTCTTTGGGTAGGTTCTTTAGGTAAGCGCCCATCCGTTCCTTTGTGCACGGGCAGTAAAATTCTACTCGGGAACTGCCCAGAAACCGCGGTGACAGATCGGCAAAGCCGGTCTCAATAATGGATTCCGGTGTTTGATTCTGGGCAAAGCAATTGCCTAAAGCATTGATATTTCGGATCAGGTTTTCGGCCCGGGCAACGTTGTCCGGTTGCGCACCCGGCAGTGCCTGGAGAAATATACCGCCTGCACCCGTAACGTTTTCATTTTCATCAAAAGCCACGCTCAGGATGAAGCCGGAAGGAATCTGTTCCGAGGTCAGAAAGTATTCAGCCAGATCTTCGGCAATGGCGCCGTGAACCAGGGCAATCTGGCCGGTATAGGGTCGGTTTGTATCCTCTATGTACCGGGATACCGACAAAAAACCTGCCCCGTAAAGGGTGGACAGCCATTTTATTTTTTCCGGATTTTCTATTTCAATTGGGTTGGCTTTTAAATATCCGCGGATCTCTCCAAGAGCGTTGGCCTCCACATCAAGGCCCTTTATGGGACCGGAGCATTGGATCTTCATTGCAATCCGGTCCCGGCCTTTCAGGGGTCCGCTCATCAGGGCCGCGGCAATGTAAGCCTGACCCAGAACCAGGGTTTCCAAAGGACCCAGATCATGATTGGCCTGCATCTCTTTGACCATCCGGGTTGCATGTACCACCACCCCTTTGATCTGGTCATTCGCCATTAAAAACCGGTACAGCCGCTCTTTGGCCGAGGCCTGGAACTGGGCTTTTACATCATGCTCAAATATATCTTTTTTTATCATCTTCTAATTCCCCAAAGTAATCATGACGTGTTATTATAAGACCTGATTGGTAAATGTAAACCATTAGGCTTTACATGGGATTTGAATCCCCGTATGATAATTTTTATACGTTCTGTAATAAAAACTGTTCGGTCCAGAGAATATTATGAGAAAATTGTCAGGTGTTATAGGCATTATTGTTGTGTTGGTATTTCCCGGTATGATCATGGCTCAGGACGGTTTAACCATTGCTTATCCTGATTTTTACCCCTTTTTTACCCGGAAAGATAACGGCGAAATGGCCGGTTTCTTTTACGAAATTATTTCAGAGGCTCTGGATAAGCGCATGGGCGTCACCGTACACTGGCGGCAGATGCCCTGGAAGCGATGCCAGGAGGAGGTACGAGCCGGCAGATACGATGGAATGATAACCGTTCCCACGCCGGAACGATCTACCTATTGCCTGACCCATCAAGATCCTTTGTATCTTAAAAAAATGGTCCTGTTCACCTATGCGGGACATCCGGATCTGGACCGGATCCGGACCATCGAATCTGTCCGGGATATCAAGGCTATGGGATACAGCGTGGTAACCTACAGCGGCAACGGGTGGCATGATAAACACATCTCAAGCCTGGGTATTCCCTCCTGGGAAACCAGCGAAGTCCACAATGTCTGGAAAATGCTGGCCGCCGGAAGGGGGGATTTGGCAATTGAATGGCCCGCGGGAGCCCGGCTGGGCATGCAAAGAGCCGGGGTGAGGGACAAAATTATTGACACCGGGATTGCTCTTCAATCAATGACCTTTCATCTCATGATCCATAATGGGTCGGGGTATACTCGTATCCTTAACCGGTTTAACCGGACCATAAACGATATGGCCGGTGACGGCACAATGACAGGTATACTTGGCGCCTACGGCATAACCTCATTCTGATTTTGAATTGATAGCGTCCCATTCAGCTGGGACTGAACCCAATTTTACAAACAACTAAAATCAAAAGAAAAGAAAAAAAATTAGTTACTCAGAAGTGAAAATATGGCGCGTTTGATTGAAGATCATATCCGGCTGGTATTTGTGCTGCTGCTGGCTTTATTTACTGCGGGGTTTTTATTGTTTTTCACCTGGTATCAGGATATTGTTTTTAAACATGCACAAGAGCGGCTCAGGCAAGATGCCCTTGTCATTGCAGAGTCCCTGTGGCGGTACGAGACGCCCCCATTTGCTTATCTGATACTGTCTGCCCGGTCCAACAGCTATAGGACGGTGCAGGTTATTGACGATTCACAAAAAGAATATGCCGCGGTTAAGGGCCAGGCACCTTCGTTTACGGAACGTATGATGGCCCGGGCGG
Source organism: Desulfobacter sp. UBA2225 (assembly GCF_002348205.1). Lineage (NCBI taxonomy): Bacteria > Pseudomonadati > Thermodesulfobacteriota > Desulfobacteria > Desulfobacterales > Desulfobacteraceae > Desulfobacter > Desulfobacter sp. UBA2225. The sequence continues at coordinate 20,627 of NZ_DDYV01000291.1, forward strand.
GGCTGCTGCCGGTGGTTGAACTGGAAGAACCGGTCAGGTACCAGAATCGGACCATCGGCACCATAGAAGTGGACTGGCAGAACCGGGCCGCCTTTATCTATTTTTATGTGATCATATGCCAGGTCCTGCTCTTTGCCGGACTCTGGTTTTTTTTAAATCTGTATATCGCAAAGAAAACCCTGGAAGAGCGGGTTAAAGAACGTACGGCAGATCTCAGGGCGAGCCGGGCACGGCTCCAGTCCATACTGGATTCCATGCCTTCGGTGCTTATCGGCGTGGACCCGGCAGGGAATATCACCCTATGGAACAACAGGGCGGAACAGGTCTCTGGATTTCTTACAGAAGAGGCCCTGGATCGCCCCCTGGAAAAGGTCTATCCCCGTTTGGCCCCCAGGATGGACCAGGTAAGGGAGGCCATTGCCACCCGCAGGGAGAGAGTGAGTAAGAAACAGGCCCGGATGCAGGACAATTTGGTCTGTTATGAGGATATCACCGTATTCCCCCTGGTGGCCAACGGGGTGGAGGGGGCGGTGATCCGTGTGGACGATATCACTGATCAGGTCAGGATGGAAGAGATGATAATTCAGTCTGAAAAAATGCTCTCCGTGGGTGGACTGGCTGCGGGTATGGCGCACGAGATCAACAACCCCCTGGCAGGGATCATGCAGACCGCCAATGTAATGAAACTGCGACTTGAGAATATCGACATCGCGGCAAACAAACGGGCGGCATCCGACATCGGCATCTCCACGGAACAGGTCCGGGCATTTATGGAAAAGCGGGGTATTTTCAACATGCTTGAGGCCATCAATGAATCCGGGGCCCGGGTGGCCGTCATTGTGGACAACATGCTCAGTTTTGCCAGGAAATCCGATGCCATTGTCTCTTCCCACAATCCCGCAGAACTCATGGACAGTATTCTGGAGCTGGCGGCTACGGATTATGATCTTAAAAAGCAATATGATTTTAAAACCATTAAGATTGTCAGGGAATATGAAGAGAACCTGCCCATGATTCCCTGTGAAGGGGCGAAAGTACAACAGGTGATTCTCAATATCCTGAGAAACGGGGCCCAGGCCATGCTCGAAGCCGGTCGGAACCGGCCCTGCTTTATCCTGAGGATTTCAACGGAGGCCGAGGCCGGCATGCTGAGAATGGAGATTCAGGACAACGGCCCGGGTATGACCCGGGAGATCCGTAACCGGATATTCGAACCCTTTTTTACCACCAAGCCCCCCGGGGTGGGCACCGGCCTGGGCCTGTCCGTATCTTATTTTATTATTACGGAAAATCATAAGGGTACACTGGGGGTATCTTCCGCACCGGGCAAAGGGGCAAATTTTATTATCCGCCTTCCCCTGGCCTCGCACTCTTTGGAAAGAAGAGAGGCTGAGGAGGACGAAAACCATGCTGCTTTCACTTGATTTATTTTGCTAACTAAGCTCAAACAACTATCTGATAAAATTGGTCATGATTTTGGCAACCGGTTCAGGCGGGGGAAATTGTTCTTTTCCATGTTCCATAATTTTCATGAGCCATGCCATATTTTTACCTAAAACCGCCATGATTTGTTTACCTTCTCCATCCTGCGTCACTTGCCCCGGGGCAAGACCATGTGCCACATTCCAGTAATTTGAAGAGGGCATGACCATTTCGGAGTAATTGATATAATGATTAAGGGAATCAACTGTCGAAATCCCGCCTGATCGCCGGACAGCTGCAACAGCTGCGCCGACCTTGTTCCGGAACAGGCCGCCGTTAACCGAAGCAACGAAAAATGCTCTGTCAAGGAAGGATTTCATTGTCCCTGCAACACCGGAAAAATGAACAGGAGAACCAAGTAGAATGCCGTCGGCTGCCTTTATTTTCTGAATCCATTCATTAACCGGATCGTCATCAAGGGAACAAGCTTGATTTTGTTTTTTTACACAATCGAGACAGGCAGTGCATCCCTGTATCTTTTTTTTGCCGACATGGATCATCTCCGTCTCAATCCCGGCATTTTCCAGCTCCTCAAAAATCATGTTCAGTGAACAGGCTGTATTTCCCTTTTTATTAGGGCTGCCATTAAATCCAACAACCTTCATACTTATTCTCCTTTATATGTTTTGTTCATACTATCGCATCAATAATAACCAAGAGATTATAAATAAAACATTTTTTACTCCAAAAAGCTCATTCTTTTTTCTCCTATTTTAAAAAAAAGTTGGTAAGGCGGGGTTTGAGCTTCGTTTTATCGGCAGAGAGAAACAATAGCGGCAAAATTTCCCTACGTTCTGCCGGTAGGGCGGACAAAATGCGGTGTGACCCACTGCAGGACGTTGGGAACAGCATCAACCAAAGTCCTCCCGGGCCTGATCCAGGCGTTTGTACTGAACCGCCTCAAGAACATGGGGTTTGTGTATATCGTGGGCGCCTGCCAGATCAGCGATGGTTCTGGCAAGTTTTAATATGGAGGCATAGGCCCGGCCGGACAGGTTAAACTGTTTCATGGCCTGTTCAACCACCCTGCTGCTTTGGGCATCCAGGGGACAAAATTGCTGCAAAAGCTTTGGGCCCATGTCTGCATTGGCAAAACACGTTGTTCCGGCCTTTTTAAACCGAAGGGTCTGTATCTCCCGGGCCTTTTCCACCCGCTTCCGGATGGATTTGGAAGACTCCCGGTGTCCATCTGCCGTCATTTCCTGAAAAGACAACCGGGGAACCTCCACAAGGATGTCCATTCTGTCCATGAGCGGGCCTGAGATTTTGTTTTTGTACTGCTCAATTTTTGACGGAGTGCAGGTGCATTCCCTGTCCGGATTGGTGAGATTGCCGCAGGGGCAGGGGTTCATGGCGCCTACGAGCATAAACCGACATGGAAAGGTGGCCTTGGCGTTGGCCCGGGCCAGGGTGATGACGCCCTCCTCTATAGGCTGGCGCAGAACCTCCAGCACACTGCGCCGGAATTCAGGCAACTCATCCAGAAACAGTACGCCGTTATGGGACAGCGTGATTTCACCGGGTCTGGGCACTGTGCCGCCGCCCACAAGTCCTGCATCGGAGATGGAATGGTGAGGGGATCTGAAAGGACGTGCGCCCAGGGGCTGACCCGGTTCCCGGGCCACCCCGGCCACCGAATAGACCCGGGCGATTTCCATGGCCTCTTCAAAGGATGGTTCCGGCATGATTCCCGGCAAACATTTTGCCATCAGACTTTTCCCGGATCCCGCCGGACCGTTGAACAGGATATGATGATGCCCTGCTGCCGCAACTTCCATGGCCCGTTTTACATGGGTCTGGCCCCGGACATGGGAGAAATCGTTTTCCCGGTCTGTTCCATCTGTTTCCAGAAGCATGGACAGATCAGGTTCCAGGGGCGCAAGTTCTGTCTTTCCTGCCAGAAAAGTCACCACCTGAGTCAGATGATCCGGCGCCAGGACCTCAATGTCTTTAACGAGCGCTGCTTGCGCTCCGTTCTCTTTGGGCAGGATAATGCCTTTGAATCCATTGTCCCGGGCGGCCAGGGCAAAGGGCAGTGCTGCCTTGACCGGCCGCAGGTACCCGTCCAGGGACAACTCCCCGGCAAACAGCCAGGATGCCGCTGCAGATGCCTGGAATAACCCCCGGGCACAAAGAATTCCTAAAGCTACGGGAAGGTCCAGGCCCGTACCCTCTTTTTTGAAATCCGCGGGCGCCAGGTTTACCACCACTCTGTCCATGGGGAATGTATATCCGGCGTTCTGGAGGGCAGACCGGACCCTGTCCCGGCTTTCCCGGACAGCGGTCTCAGCCAGCCCCACCATATTGAATACCGGCAATCCCAGTGTGATGTCTACTTCAACATCTACAACAATGGCCTCAAACCCGTTTACTGCGCAGGACTTCATTTTTGCTATCATTTAAGGCCTCATTTTAAAAAATTTAAGATAAGAGAGAAAAAATGGAACTTAATTCATTGAAATCATGTTAAATTGTCATAAAATGTCTGCATGCCAAATATTTTTCTCATTTGTTTTGCTTTGTATTTTTAAATCAGCTATATATACCACGTTTTATCGTATTCAGACACTTTGGAACAGAAAATGAACAGTTTTTATAATCAGCAAACCATCGCCGGAAAGGTGAGTCTTTCGGGGACAGGCGTCCATTCGGGTAAAAAAACTAACCTGACCATCCGGCCTGCCAAGGAGAACCACGGCATTAAATTCCGGCGTATAGATCTTCCTGGAACCCCTGATATCCCGGCGCTTTTCAAGCTGGTGGTGGATACCAGCCTTGCCACGGTTATCGGGGACAATGGCGTTATTGTTTCCACCATTGAGCATCTGATGGCAAGTTTTGCAGGTCTTGGCATTGACAATGCCCTGGTGGAAGTGGACGATTATGAGATCCCCATCATGGACGGATCAGCCAGGGAATTTACCCGGGCGATAACCGACGTGGGCGTGGTAGATCAGGATAAACCCAAGCACCTCTTTATCGTGAATGAGCCCATAGAAATAACACAGGGAGATAAATGGGTTCGGGTGGAACCTGAACCCTGTTTCAAAATTTCCTGCATCATAGACTTCAACCATCCGCTTATCGGCCTGCAGAAAATTGTCTATGACAGGGCGGAAAATAACTTTAAACAGGAAATCTGCGGGGCCCGGACCTTTGGGTTTGTTAAAGATCTTGAACTGCTGAAAAAATTCAGTCTTGGCAGGGGGGGAAGCC
>NZ_DDYV01000276.1:0-16435 GCF_002348205.1 Desulfobacter sp. UBA2225
CAATTTAAATGCGTTTGCCCTGTGTGCGCGCGAGGCTTGATTGACAGTACCAATGCTATCGTTATAATAAAGATCATGGGGAAAGGAGAAAAACTTCTGGGCAACGAAGAAGTTAAAAAAGTATACTTGGGAATGTAAGAAGGAGCCAATAGAATAATTGAACACACAAAACAAACTTTACGCCCTGCGCAGAAAAATGGATGAGGCTGGAGTGAGTGCCGTAATCATTCCAAATGCAGATCCCCATCAAAGCGAATACCTGGCCGGGCACTGGCAGGCCCTGAAATGGCTGACCGGATTTTCCGGTTCTGCGGGTACGGCTGTGGTGACAAAAACAAAGGCCGGGATGTGGACGGATTTCCGCTACTGGATCCAGGCCGCAACCCAACTGAATGGTTTTGACCTGTTCAAGCAGGGGGAGACAGGTGTGCCGGCCTTTGACAAATGGCTGACCGATACCTTATCCGCCAATGACCGCATTGCCATGGATGGAAAAATTGTATCTGCGGCCCAGGCCGGCAGTCTGAAAAAACAATTTTCACAAAAGGGTATTGTCGTGGAGACGACCATGGATCTGATTTCCGATCTGTGGCAAGAAAGGCCGACAAGGCCACGGACCCCGGCCTTTGAACTGGATGCCGTCTATGCCGGTGAAACCCGGAAAGAAAAATTTTCTCGTATACGCAAAAAAATGGCAGATTACAATGCGGACTGCCATGTGCTGGCTGCCTTAGATGACATTGCCTGGACCTTTAATCTCAGGGGTGAGGATATTCATACCAATCCGGTGAATCTGGCATTTGCCCTGATGACTATGGATAAAATCCGTCTGTTCATTGATCCTACCAAAATCAATACGGCACTTGAGGCAACCCTTGAAGCCGATGGCGTTGCATTATTTGACTACGACGCTTTTTATGAAACAGTTCATAAGCTGAATAAGAAATCCAAGGTACTGCTTGACCCAGAAAAAGTTTCAGATTTTATTTACCAGGCCGTAAAGATGCGCTCGGATATTATTGAGGCGCCAAACCCTTCGACAAAGTTTAAATGCCTGAAAAATAAAATTGAAATATCCCATATCCGTGATACTGCCGTCAAAGACGGCCGGGCCGTGGTCAATTTCCTGCACTGGCTTGACACAAGCGACACACCCAAAACTGAAATGTCAACCGCAGAACAGCTCTTACACTTTCGCAAAGAACAGGACGCCTTTGTTCACCCCTCCTTTGACGCCATTATGGCGTTTAGGGAACATTCAGCCATCTGCCATTACAGTGCTGATCCTGATACGAATCTGCCCCTAAGTCCTGATGCCATGTTTCTGACTGATTCCGGGGGCAATTACCTGACCGGCACCACGGATATTACACGCACCGTGCATTTAGGAAGGCCGACAAATCAGGAAATTCAAGATTACACCCTGGTACTTAAAGCCCATATTGCCGTTGCAACGGCACGCTTTCCCGCCACTGCCAGAGGATACCAGATAGATGCAATGGCGCGTCGGCACTTATGGCAGCAGGGACTTGACTTCGGCCACGGCACAGGCCACGGGGTGGGATTTTTCCTGTGTGTGCACGAAGGTCCGGCACGATTAAGCACCCTTCCCGTGGATATCGCGCTTGCCCCCGGCATGCTGTTGACCAACGAACCGGGACTTTACCGGGAAGGCCGGTACGGAATCCGGCTTGAAAATATGGTGCTGGTGGTCAAGGACAGGGAGACGCAGTTCGGCAGTTTTTTAAAGTTTGAAAACATGACTATCTGCCATTTTGAACGCAGCCTTATAGATAAAACCTTGCTGAGTTCGCCGGAAACAAACTGGGTCAATGGGTATCACCAGATGGTTTATGACCGGCTGGCGCCGGGACTGGACGCGCCGGTCCGGCAGTGGCTCAAGGAGAAAACGAAAAGCCTTTAAGATATATGTGAAACTTGATTTTTCAACGCAATCGCCCGACAATAGTGATATCATAAAAAGATGTCATGGAGGCACACAAATGAGTCAAATAACTTTGCGGCAAATACCGGAAAATGTCGATGCGCTTATCCGTCAGCTATCAAAGGAACAGAAGCAAAGTATCAATAAAACGATTATTGAATTGCTGGAAAAGGCGCTAGGTGTTTCACAGGATTCCAATAAAAAAAGGAATCTTTCCCAATTAGCCGGAACTTGGAGTGACAGAGAATCAGAAGAGTTTAAAAAAAATACAGCTCAATTTGACAAAATCGACTGGGAAATCTGGGAAAATGAAAATCTGCATTGACACAAACATATATTCAGCCTTTAAAAAAGGGGATGAACAGATTACTCAACTATTGGAAACCTGCGATGAATTATTGATTCCAACTATTGTCCTGGGCGAATTATACGCTGGATTTTATTTAGGTTCACGGCTAAAGCGGAATTTGGAAGAACTGGCAACATTTATAAATATGCCCGGTGTTATCATCATCGATATAGATAAGGAAATAGCAGACAGATATGGTAGTCTGATAAAAATCCTAAGAAAACAAGGGACACCGATTCCCACCAATGATGTCTGGATAGCGGCCGCTGCTTTGGAAAAAGGTACGAAACTGGTCTCATTTGACGCCCATTTCAACAATATCCCGGGAATTGTTCAAATAACCTTGTAAACGGTCATTATGACTTTCCAGTATCTTCTTCATGAGCTTCATGGTTTTAAATAGAAAGAAAACAGGCTGCATGAAACACATACAGCCTGCCTTAGATCTTCATAAATTTTAGGCTTGAATTCTAACCCATTGAACTGAATCGTTTTCGTCCAAAAGCACTAAGGCCCAGAAGGCCAAAGCCAAAGAGAACCAAGGTTTCGGGCTCGGGAACCGCACCAGTCTGACCAGGTGGAGTTGTAGTCGTATAAATTTTAAGGCTAACACCGCTTGCATAAAAATGACAGTCTGGGTCGAATCCAAGTTCAAAAATTCCATCCTGAGCCCAAGCAGAAAGATTTGCGGCCGCCGTATTTGAAAGAGAGTATGAAGTCCGTCTAACATTTTGCTCAATTGCGTCATCGACTCCAGCAACGCTTACTGAATTGGTTAATATATCAAATGTTACGGTTATATCATTTGGTGTTATGTCAAGATTGGATATTGAAAGCAACTGACTCACATTGCCAACATTAGATTTAGACTGAGCAGTCGTAACGAAGTAATTTATCCAGTAGTTGTTGTTATTGTCATAATAACCGTCAACGGTATTATGTTGCAAAACAGCACTATTGTCCCAATCTCTTACACCGTCGGGACTATCGAGAACCGATAAAAATAACTTATTTGCATAATTATTATAGTTGCGGATATTCTTGAAGGTAAGTTCAATTTTGCTTATATCTTCTGTGGCTTGATTGTACCCCACAGATCCCAAATTAAATTCCCAAGAGTACGCCGAACTATGGTCCAAACTATTCAAACTATTCGTGGTAACTGTATAATAGTCAGCCCCAAAACAAACGCCAGTCAAAACAAATACCAATGCTCCGTATAAAAGCAGTGTAAGCAATTTTTTCATCATTCATTTCTCCAAATCGAATAAAAGCCTTTATGACCATTTTTTTTATCTATATTGATCGTAATTAAAAGCAATTTACATACCACAAATAATATTATTGTTTTTCAAAAAGCAAACGTGCCTATTTTATAGGGATTACACCATGAATCAAATATTTTTTTTAACCTTCCCCTAATTTTTACATCAAGCGCACAGGAAAAGAAAACATATATTGTGAAAAAAAGTCTATGGTTTTGTGGAATTAATTACACAAAACCATAGAAAACGTTCATTCTTACCAAGGCCCGGCAACAACAAGTAAAAAAAGAGCCATACATAACAGCATAGAAGTGTCAAAGAATAGCGTTTGCCTGGATATTGTATATATGGTAAAAATTTAATCTTTAATGTAGCGACCATGTTTGATTTTATTATGCTGGGCATCTTAAATTTTTATCCAAAACGAATATTATACTACCTTATCCCGGCAAAGAACCACATATACAGGTATTTCCATGAAAACATCTTTGACCAATTACATTTCCCCATTTTTCTTTGGCCTTTGTTTTTTATTTTTTCTCTTTTCCTGCTCATCTCCCCAGGATGAGGCAGAAAGACACTATGAAGCTGCGAAGAATTACTTTGCCGCCCAGGAGTATGAAAAGGCAAAGATAGAATTTCAGAATGTGATTCAACTGGAACCGAAAAATGACAAGGCCCAGTGTGACCTGGGGGAAACCTATGTTCATCTCCAGGACCCGGTAAAGGCAGCCGCAGCCTTTCACCAGGCCGTTCTCCTGAACCCGGACAATCTCCAGGCCAAGCTGCGGCTTGGCCAGATCCTGCTTCTGGCCAAGGAAACCAAAAAGGCCAGGAAAACCGCCGGTGAAATCCTGGAAAAACATCCTGAAAACATAGAGGCTATGCATTTGTTGGCCACCATCCAGATCCAGGAACGAAACATGGATCTGGCGTTAAAGACCGTGGAGAAGGCCATTGACATTGATGGGTCCAATCCCAAGACCCATCTTTTCCTGGCCCACCTTCTGTTCGCTTCCAACCGTCTGGAAGAGGCTGAGCCCCACTATCTTAAAGCCATTGAACTGGATGAAACCCAGCGCAAACCCTATATGGAGCTGGCCGCCCTTTACCGGAAAAAAGGGGAGATTGAGAAAATCGAACCATTGATCAGCAGGTGGGTCAAGGTCCCGGGAGACCAGATGCAGAAAAGTGCGGATCTGGCCCGTTATCTGGAAAGCGAAGGCAAAATAGAAGAAGCGGAAAAAAAATTGATGGAAGCCACTCTGAATAATTCTGAAAATCCCGTGGCCCTGTCAAACCTGGGCAATTTTTATGCCCGGCAGAAAGAAAACACCAAGGCCCTGGAAATATTTAACAGGGCACTTGCTCTGGATCCGGAAAATCTGGACATCATGTCCCAAACTGCCCTGCTTTCTTTTCTGGAAAAAGATTATGAAAAAGCAGAATCCATTGTTGACGGTATCCTGGCAAAAAACAAGGATCATGTGCAGGCCAACTTCATTAAGGGCCGACTGTACTTTAACCGCAAGGAATTTTCCGAGGCCTTCAAATGTTTTGAGGCTGTAATAAAAAACAGCCCGAGGCATGCCATGGCAAGATATTTTAGGGCACGCTGCCTTCTGGACAAGGGAAAATCCGACCTGCCGGGTCAGGATCTATTCCGGGTGGCGGCCGGGCATAAAACCAGCGAATCATGGGAACGCAAACTGGCAACCGACGAGTTAAACGAAGTCCTGGAAATCGACCCGAACCACACAGCAGCAAGGCTTGTGCTGATTGACATCCTACTTGAGAACAAGGAAACATTGGAGGCCAAGCGCCATATTATTTATATCCTTAAACGGGAACCCAAAAACATACAGGCCCTTGTTTTTGCAGGAAAACTTAAAATCCTGGAACAAGACCTTGACGGTGCTGAAAAAATCTATCAATTTGTTCTTGAACTGCAGCCCGACTTTGCCGCAGGTTATGTATCCCTTGGGCTGGCCCTGAACGGAATGAAAAAAACAGAGCAGGCCCTTAAGACCTTTGACCGGGCACTGGAAATAAACCCGGACCAGATGGACGCCCTGTACTACAAGGTCAGTGTCCACATGCAGAAAAAACAAGAGGACAAGGCCCTGGCGGCCTGCGACAATCATCGCAAAAACTTACCTGAAGACAGCCCCACCCTTGCCATCATAGACCTGATCCAGGGCAGGATATACATGACCACCGGAAAAATCGACATGGCTGAAAACCGGTTTGAACAGGCTGTTAAAAGAAAGCCGGATCTTTCCGCGCCCTGGGAGCAGCTTGCCGTCATCCGTGAGTTGAAAAAAGATACGGACGGCGCAATACAATACTATGAAAAGCTTTTGGAATTGAATAAGGAATACCTGCCTACCTACCTTAATTTAAGCCGGATTTACAAAGCCCGGGGGGATCTTAAAAAAGCCAAAGCATATCTGGAACAGGCCCTTGCGATCAAAGACGACTATGCACCGGCTGCCAACAACCTGGCCTTTATCCTGGCTGAAACCAACTCCTCCATGTATGAGGCACTACGGCTGGCAAAGATAGCCCGGGACAAGGAACCCAACAACCCTGATTTTCTGGACACCCTGGGTTGGATCTATTATCTCCAGGGAAGCTATGAGCTGGCCCTTCCGCTCCTGGAAGAGAGTGTGAAAATCAATCCCCAAAGCCCTATCGCCAATTACCATCTGGGCTGGGCCTATTATGACAAACATCAGTTTGAAAAAGCCAGGGCCCATATGAAAAAGGCCTTGGAACTGAATCCGGATTTTAAGGGTGCAGAAAAGGCCAGAGATGTTTTAGGAGAATAGTCATGATATTCTCTCTAACTTCGTGAACTTCGTGGTTTTTGAATTTATCTTAACTTTTGATGAACAGATCCAGCAACTGCCTGGGGTCATCGTTGATAATAAGTTTTGCCGCTGTCGCTTTTCTGATGAACCCCTGGTTGACGCCATGCTGCATAAACGCATTCAGATGGTCATAATACCCGGCCACGTTGAGTAACGCACATGGTTTTTTGTGAATCCCGAGGTGGGACCAGGTCAGTATTTCGAAAAGTTCATCCATGGTGCCGATACCGCCGGGAAGTGCAATAAACCCGTCGGACAGATCAGCCATCATGGATTTTCTTTCATGCATGGACGCTACAACCACAAGTTCTGTTAAGCCGGCATGGGTTATTTCCCGGTTTACCAGGGGTTCAGGTATGATCCCCGTGACCCGGCCACCACCTTGGAGAACAGTGTCAGCCAGCTTGCCCATGAGTCCGACACTGGCGCCGCCGTAAACAAGGTCAAGACTTTTTTCCAGCATGGCATGCCCGAGGGTTGCTGCGGCCCGTGAGTATTCAGGGCGGACCCCGTCACTTGAGCCGCAGTACACACATATTTTTTTCATTTCTTAATTCTACCGGGATCCCATAAACTGGATGCATCCGGTGGGGCACTTTTCAATGGCCTTCATTACTTCTTCATATTTTAGGGGTGAATAGCCATCATAATTGCATTTAGACAGGTTGTCCGAAATAGTGAAGAGGTCAGACTCCTTTGCACAGGCTTTGCACCCTACACATGCATTGTTGCACACGGCTTTGGCATCCTTTGCCTTGTCTTTATTGGAGCAGGCAACCACAGGTATTGCCTTTTGCCTGAATCCTTCAATGGAGATAATACCCCTGGGGCAGGCCTTGGTGCAGGCACCGCAACCAATACATTTTTCATAGTCCACCCGGGCAAGTCCGTCTACGATATGGATGGCGTCGTAATTGCAGACCTCAACACAGTCACCATACCCAAGACATCCAAAGGTGCAGCCCTGAACGCCTGCCACCTGCTGGGCAGACGCGCACCGCTTTTCACCCATGTATCGGGTACGCCCTAAACGACTGGACAACGGCGCGTTGCAATGAACGATGGCATGCAAAGGCACCATATCGCCGACTTCAACACCCATGAGATCGGCAATCGCTTTGGCGCAGGCCTCCCCGCCCACCGTGCATTTATTCACAGGATCATTGTCCGCGACAATAGCCAGGGCATAGTCGGAACAGCCTAAGTAGCCGCATCCGCCGCAGTTGGCTCCGGGGAGCGCCTGTGTCACCTCTTCAATTTTAGGATCCACGACAACTTTAAATTTTTTATTAGCCCATCCCAGGATATAGGAAAAAATAATAGCCATGACCAGCATACTTGCGCCGGCGATACCCAGTGAAACCATCATGACAGAATCTCCTCGCCGTTATGGCCCTTACAGGTTATATCAGCTAAATATTCAGTGAACGTGCTGCGGCTTGCTTCGGAACTTTGTTCCTGGACCTCAGGCACAGGTTTCAGCGCGTTCTTGATACCTGAATCCACCCCGGTGAATCCCATGAAGGCAATGGCCAGAATCCCACCGATGACCAGGGTAATGGCCGCCCCTTTAAAGGGCCTGGGGATATCGCAAAGCTCCAGTTCCTCCCGGATACCCGCCATAATTACGATGGCAATGGTGAATCCCAATCCGCCAAAAAGTGCCAGGGTCATGGCTTTGCCCAAGTCCCACACCTCTTTGGGATTATCAACGCCCGCCACATGGCTCATGATGGTCAGGCAGGCAAAGAGGATGGCGCAATTGGTGGTTATCAACGGCAGAAACACCCCGAAAGACCGGTAAAGGGGTGGGAAAAATTTTCTAACATACATCTCTACAAATTGAACCGAAGAAGCAATGGCAAAAATATAGACAATGTAACTGAGCACCGTCAGGTCAATTTGCGCGGCTGCTTCAGGCGTGGTAAAAAAACCGGCAATAAAGGTTGACACCGGTGCGCCGGGGATCAGTATAAACACCGTGATACTCCAGGAGAGAAACGCGGCAATACTCATGACAAAGGTTACGGCACATCCCATGCCAAAGGCCATTTCGACCTTTTTGGATACGCCCACAAACGGACAGATGCCCACAAAATAATAAAATATAAAGTTGTTAATTATCGATGCTGACAGGGCAATCAGCAGGATATCCACAAAATAGTCCATTAGACTCGCCTCAATTATTTAATAAATTTTCATCTAAGTTTATTTACGGGCTTCTTCTCGCTTAAAATCGATATAATTCACCAGCCCCAGCAGCAGACCCAGTGTAATAAATGCACCGGGGGGAAGTACCATGATGACCCAGTCCGGCCAAAAAGCCGGCAGGACCCTGAATCCCATCAGCATGCCAGTGCCTAAAATCTCACGGATAGCGGCAATACTGGCCAGCGCCAGGCCGAACCCGATGGACTGACCCAGGGCATCAGCCGCTGCAATAACCACATTCTGCTTGGATGCACACACCTCACACCGGCAGATGATAATACAGTTCACGATGATCAAAGGGATATATGGGCCAAGGGTTTTACTCATCTGGAACATGTATGCGGCCAGAACCCTGTCCGCCACGGTTACAAAGGTGGCAATGGTGAGGGTGAAGACCACAATCCGCAGATGGGGCGTTAACAGGTTTCGGATCAGGCTGATCACAACATTGGCACACACCAGAACAAAGGCCACACAAACACCCATGGTTAATGCCGGCTTCATGCCGTTGGTAACAGCCAGGGTGGCACACAGCCCAAGAAGCTGCCGGTAGACCGGATTCTCGGGCAGAATCCCCTGTACAAATCTCTCCATAGCTGTAGGTTGATCAGCCATCAGGAACGCTCCTTATTTTTACCGGGTTCCTCATTTTGAACCGCCGGACTTTTGTTATCATCAGGGCCGTCAGTGACCTGAAGCTGAGATGTCACATTGGCAATCGTGGTATTTACGATACCGGTCACACTTCTTGAAGAGATGGTAGCACCGGAAATTGCGTCGATCTGGTCTTCTTTGCCTCGGCCCCCCTTAACAACGGCAAGGGTATTTTCCGTGGATTTTTCTTTAAACTGACCCCGCCAGGCATCTTCCATAATCTTGGCGCCCAGACCGGGTGTCTCTTTTTGATCCAGAACAAAAAGCCCTGTAATGCTTTTGCCCTGGGCATCAAGACCCAGCAGCAATTCAATTTTATCCGCATAGCCCTGGCCGGCTGCTTTGACCACATGCCCCACCATTTTTCCGTCAGGCAGCCATACATCATACACTGTGTAGAACTTGGTGGTGCCGTTTTGCTTTATTTCAATCACCCGTGATTTGATGGTGAGCGTCTGGTTTTCGGCGGCAAGTTCGGCAGCCAGATCCTCTCCAAGCACCAGCACGGGTATTTTTGCCATGGTCTCTTTAATCTTGTTCGCCTCAATTACGGGCCCGAGCTTTGCCTGAATACCGGCAAGGGCGGTACCGAACAAGGTGGCAAGGAGAAGTACCAGCCAGGCCTGGGCCAGGTTACTTTTTTTCAATGACATGATATCAGGCCTCCCTTTGTCCCATGGGCTGGGGAATAGTCCAGCGGTTGATCAGCGGAGTCATGGCATTCATTATCAGTACGGCAAACATCACACCTTCGGGATAACCGGAAAACAAGCGGATCACCATGATCAGGCAGCCGATAGCCACACCGAATATCACTTTCCCTTTAGGGGTTAACGGAGAGGTCACGGGGTCCGTGGCAATGAAAAAGGCACCGAACATCAGTGCGCCTGCAAACAGATGATGCAGTAGGAACAGACCTTGATATCCCCCAGCCATGTCCGTAATCCCGGCGATCATGGCAACGGTCACCAGAATGCTTGCAGGGATCTGCCAGGAAGCGGTTTTTCTGTAAATCAGATACAGCCCCCCTAAAATACAGGCAATGGCACTTACCTCGCCGACAGACCCGTTGGTAACGCCCATAAACAAAGGCACGATACCGGTTTGAACGCCATTGAACTTCAACGCACTCAAAGGGGTCGCACCGGACACGGCATCCACCAGTCCTGTCACATTTTCATAGGCACCGGCGCCCATGAGCTGGGCAAAGGCAATCATGACAAACGCGCGTCCCACCATGGCAGGGTTGAATATGTTCATCCCGATCCCGCCGAATACGATTTTGCCGATCCCAATGCCGACTACCGAGGCCAAAGCCCCCACAAACCAGGGGGCTGCCCCCGGCATGGAAAGACCTAAAATGACGCCGGTAACCATGGCGGAGCAATCTTTTAACGTAAAATATTTCCCCCGCATGCGCACGAAGATATATTCCGCAGCAAGGCAGGCCACCACACAGACAAGAATCTGTTTAAGGGCATAGAACCGGAATAAATAAAGAGCCACGGCAATGGCCGGAGAGAGCCCAAGGATCACATCGATCATCATCCTGCGGGTGCCGGCCCTGCTGTCTGATATATGCGGAGACGGAGCCACGCTTATGAAGGGCGGCTTTCGCCCGGGCCTGTCTTCAAACGACAGGGCTGAATTTATCTGTCTATTTGTGTTTGACACGTTTTGTTCCTTGTATCAATTAATCTTTATTGTTTATATCAGCGACGTTCCCAGGCGTTCAGCTGGACCTTGCCCTCACGAATCAACTGAACCAGGTTCAGCTTTGCCGGGCATACATAGGAACAGCTCCCGCATTCAACACAGGCACGAATATGGTATTGGGCAGCAAGCTCAGGAGCCTTATACCTGGCCGCCAACGCCAGCTTTGTGGGCACAAGGTTCATGGGACAGGCGTCCACACATCGCCCGCAGCGCACGCAATTTGTCTCATCCGCCTTGCGGACCTCGTCATGGGTAAGAATCGTCAGCCCGGACGTGCCTTTGGTTACGGGGGCAGACAGATCAGAGAATGCAAACCCCATCATGGGGCCGCCGGAAATGATCCGGGCCGCATCAGGCGTCAGGCCACCGCAGAAGTCAACCACCTCGGCCAAAGATACCCCGATGGGCACAAAAATATTTTTCGGATTGCAGATGCCACGGCCGGAAACAGTGATCACCCTGTGGGTAAGCGGCACGTCCTTGATAAGGCTGCGGGCCACGGTGGCCATGGTTTGCACGTTACTTACGGCAACGCCTGCGTCAGCCGGCAAACCGCCTAACGGAATATCAAGACCGACCACGGCCTTTACAAGCTGCTTTTCACTGCCCTGGGGATATTTTGTTTTCAGTACGACAACCTGCACCACTGTCTTCTGTGCCGCATGCTGAAGACGTCTTATGGCCTCGGGCTTATTGTCCTCCACACAGATGACAACCTCCCTAGCCGAGACAGCCCTTCCCGTCAGAAGCGAGCCGGTGACGATCACCTCAGGTGCCTCAACCATAAGCCTGTAATCACAGGTCAGGTATGGCTCGCACTCACACCCGTTCACCACCATGGTATCAATCACCCGGGTATCATTGGGCATCACCTTGACATGGGTGGGGAACGCTGCCCCGCCCAACCCCACGATACCGGATTCCTGAATCTTTTTCACAATATCCATGGGGGCATAATCGGAAAAGCCGTCCTTTGGCCATTGTGTAAACTTCACCTCTTCCCAGATTCTTTCCGGGGGGATTTGCTCCCCCTCCGCCTGGATGGTGAGGGCGTCAACACGCCTGCCGTTGGGCAGGGTCACTGTTAGATTTTTTTTAACTTTTCCGGCAATGGGCGAATGGAGTGAGGCGGAAACAAAGGCCTCTCCTTTAGCAACCATCTGCCCGTAACTGACCGTTTCACCGGATTTAACAACCTGCTTGCTGGGCACCCCAAGATGCTGCAGCAAAGGCAGGGTCACCGTCCGGGGTGTTTCCATCACTTCGACAGGCGTGTTGGCGGACAACGCTTTATTATCCGGAGGGTGAACCCCATGGGGGAAAGTGCCGGTTCCCGGAAACCCCTTTAATTTTAATAAACCCATAAATTCCTGTACACCTTGTTTCTAATCCACATAGACAATATCTAAAAAAGGTCCATACAAAAAAATTATAGATTTCCAGACTTTTTAATTTTTATCAAGCCAAAAATTAAAAACCCGGCTAATTTTTCTTGGCTCCGTCATGATTTTATATTACTTTGTTATAGGTTTTGATTATACATTTCATGTAATAATCAATCCAGGTCGTTAAGTTAAACAAAAAAATTAAACAATTAAAATCTTATAAATTCAAATTCTAAAAAAATAAGGATAAAAAAATGGGAAGCATACTGATTGTTTATACATCCAGAGTTAATGAAACAAAGGGAATAGCTGAATTAATTGCAGAGGGTGTTCGTCAGGCAGGCCACCAGGTGCAGGTTAAAACTGCTCAACAAATAGAAACTGAAGAAGATTTAATAGGGTTTGATGCCTATGTCTTCGGTTCCCCCACCTATCACGGGGAAATGCTGCCCTCCATGAAACAGGTTTTATTCATGGCTGAGCGTGCACAGCTCAAGGATAAACCCGGGGGGGCCTTTGGTGCGTATGGATGGAGCGGGGAGGCCAATAAAAGAATATTTGATACAATGAACTATATTTTTAAGATGAAAATGGCTTCCGGCCCTTTGATGATCAAGGCGTCTTGGGTTGAGGACGGTGTTGAAACAGCACAAGCCTACGGAAAAGAGATTGCAGACATGATATAGTGCTTGGACACAAATTCACTCATCTGCAGATATATAAGACCAGCATGCAATTGAGTGCTGCGCCACTATTGAAATGGCAAGCCTTTTATATATGGATGCAGAGAAATAACTACACCAGAATTTATAAAAATATAAAAAGATTGACACATGAAGTACTCACAGGCAAAACAAGGACGAATATACATTATTCGTCTTGAAGACGGCGATATCATACACGAAGAAATTGAAAAATTTGCTAATGAAAAAGCAATCAAAGCTGCTGCTTTAACCATCATCGGAGGCGTTGATAAAGACAGCAGGCTAATTGTCGGGCCAGAACATGGGCGAACAGAATCAATTACGCCCATGGAACATCTTCTCAATAATGTGAATGAAATAGTGGGAACCGGCACAATCTTCCCTAATGAAAAAGGGGAACCCAAATTACACATGCACATAGCTTGTGGAAGAAAAGAGTCAACGGTAACCGGATGTATCCGAAAAGGTGTTAAGACATGGCATATATTAGAGGTTGTTTTATTTGAATTAATTGATACGGGTGCTGTACGTACACTGGATCCAACTACAGGATTTGAATTGCTCAACCCATAAATATCTTTAAAAATCTGACTTGCCCGGTTTAAAACTTTAAAGCAAACAAAAAGGTGCCATATGCCGTATCCTCAACGATCCATATTATTCTGCGAAGATTTACCCACCCGTCCGGTGGCTGGAAAAGGGCTCATTCTCGTTACCGGAGCCGGCGGTTATATCGGCGGGCGCATTGTACCCGAGTTAATTGCCCGAGGCTACAGGGTCCGTGTACTCGTCAGATCCCATGGCGAGTCTTATGGGCTGCGCTGGCCTGGGGCGGAAATTGTGGAAGGCGATGCGTTGAGTATCGAGGACTTAAAGCGGGCCATGGACCAGGTGAATACTGCTTATTATTTGATGCATTCATTGCTTCTGGGGCCCAAAAAATTTGGAAATCTCGAATTGACTGTAGCAAAAAATTTCAGACTGGCTGCCGGGGAAAAGGGCGTTGAACGCATCATTTACCTGGGCGGATTGGGGGATAAAAACGATTTTTTATCCGCACACCTGAAGAGTCGTCTTGAAGTTGCGAGAGAGTTAATGAAGGGACCGGTGGCGGTGACGGTCATCCGGGCGGCCGTGATTATCGGTTCGGGAAGCGCCTCCTTTGAAATCATCAAAAATCTGGTGGACCGCATACCGGTGATCTGTTTGCCGGTTTACGCCAAAACCCTGTGCCAGCCCATCGGCATCCGTGATGTAATCAAATATCTGGTGGGGTGCCTGGAACATGAAAATACCCGTGGTCGGGAATTCGATATCGGAGGAAATGAAATCCTTTCCTATGAAAATATGATGAAGGTGGTGGCCGATATTCTTGGCAAACGGCGCTGGTTTACCCGACTCCCATTGCCGTTGAACACCTTTTCATTTCTGGCCAGTTTTGTCACGCCGGTGCCGGCCGCAATCACCCGTTCACTATTGGAAGGACTTGGTAATGAAGTGGTGTGCAGAAATGAGGAGATCCAGGCTCTAATTCCCTTCGAGACAGTTCCCTTTCGTGAAGCAGTCAAACGCGCCATGAAAATCGAAGAAGAGGACACCATGCAAAGCCGATGGTCCTGTGCCTATCCGCCCAATGGGAATCTGGTTCCAAGGCTGCATGAATTGCCCCGGGTGCCCCATTATATCAGCCGACACTGGATAGACTCACCCAAACTCGACAGATCCCTGTTCTATGCTTTTTGCCGGATCGGGGGCAAAGAAGGGTGGTTTCATAACAACTGGATGTGGTATCTGCGGGGTGAGATCGACCGACTGTTTCTCGGTGTGGGCATGTCGCGGGGGCGGCGGAGCCAGTCCGAGTTATGGGAAAATGACGTGATTGATTTTTTTCGTGTGGAGAAAATCAAGCCCTACCGCCGGCTTCTATTAAGGGCCGAGATGAAACTGCCTGGCCAGGCCTGGCTGGAATTTACGGTCAAAGCTGAAAACCCGCACCTGAACCGCCTCATTGTAACCGCATACTTTGAACCTCGCGGTCTCTGGGGTGATATATACTGGTATTTTTTCCTTCCTTTTCACTACCTGATTTTTACCCGCCTGATCCAGGCCATCGAAAGACAGGGCCGCAGCAGGGAACGCGAATATTTAATGCCGCGCATGTAAGTGTGATGGGATTGGAACTGAAAATTACGCACTTTTTCAAGGTTGGTTTCATTTAAAATTTATTCGCAAATGACTTGATTACATCCCTTCTTTCTTGCTTTGTATAAAAAAACACACTCAATCCGATAGGCTTGTACATTTTAGATTTTACACAAAAAGAGTTATTCTGCTAAAATAGATTTTATAAACAGGGCCTTTTTGACCCTGTAATTTTAAAAATCTGGAGGTATTGACATGAAATCCATCCAGGCGGAATATGATGAGGCATCAAAGGCGATCACCATCAAAAAAGACTCGAAAATTGAAGACTGGGTTTCGGTATGCCGGCGGTTTAACGATGATGTTTCCAGGATCTGTGATGTTACAGATATAGAAGATTATACCGGACTGTTTGAATGTGTTGATGACCAAAACAACAAATACTGCTATCTGGTCAAAGAAGATAAGGCACTGCGCAGGATGAAACGCCGGCACTTTTACGACAATCTGGGACTTGATTAATGCTGCTCTAAACTCGAATTATTGTTGCATTTGTTTTGACTCTCCCCGGTAAGCGCTAATGGTGTTACGGCCTTGAAGACAGGTTGAAACAATAAAATGCAAATGTATATCGGGTGGATTATCGCTGGGACGCTTGTTCTGTATCTTATAAGTGTTCTCGTGCCCTCTATTCTGGCTCTACCGACACTGCTCGGATGGCTTGTGCCGGTTGTCATGTGGCCTACCCTGGGCAAGGGTCCACGCAACCAGTCATTGCTGCTCCTCATAACCGGCTGCATCCTCGTTGCCTTTGCGGCTTTCCGGGGCGTGTTTCTTGGCTGGCAGAAAATTCTTGCCACCAACCTGGCGCTGCTGGCGATGTTTGTTTCCGTCTCTTTCCTTGCCTTGACAAATACCGGCATTGAAGGCCAGACGCTGCCCCAGGGGAAGCGGTCTGTTGCCGTTACAGCATTCGGCACCCACCTGCTCGGATCGATTATCAATCTGTCAGTGCTGTTTGTTTTCGGTGATCGTCTTCGTAAAAACGGCATCTTGACCAAAACTCAGACGATCGTTCTTGCCCGCTCGTTCTGTTCGGCGGCATGGTGGTCGCCCTTTTTTGTCGCTACGGGTGTTGCCCTCACGTACGCCCCCGGCATGTCATGGCGGCAAACCTTGATCCCCGGTGCG
>NZ_DDYV01000276.1:16473-16678 GCF_002348205.1 Desulfobacter sp. UBA2225
TCTTTTCCGGATATCCATTCAAAACGGCAACCATGATAGTGCCGACGTTTCTTGCTGCAGTTGTTCTCAGTGTTCATTATATTCAACCCGATATCAGCATTCTTACCATTATCTGCCTGATTTCACCTTTCGGGGCCGTTATTTTCATGAAATTCCGTCCGAGGATAACTGCGCTGCATGACTTTATTAAAAATAGCCTGCTATC
>NZ_DDYV01000194.1:0-12004 GCF_002348205.1 Desulfobacter sp. UBA2225
GGCCCAGTACACCGTGGAAAAAATTCTGGACCTGGGGGGGAAAGTCGTCACCATGTCGGACTCCTCCGGGTTCATCTACGACGAAACAGGTATTGACCGGGAAAAACTGGCCTGGGTCATGGAGCTGAAAGAGGTCAGGCGGGGTCGAATTAAGGAATACGCGGAAAAATATCCGGAAGCCGTATACACTCAAACAGATGCCGCCCTGGATTACAATCCCTTGTGGAACATCAAGGCCGACTGCGCCTTCCCCTCTGCCACCCAGAACGAAATTAACAGCAAGGATGGGCGTAACCTCATTGAAAACGGGGTCTTTTTAATCTCCGAAGGGGCCAACATGCCCTCCAGCCCGGAAGCTGTCGACCTTTTTGTGGATCGCAAAATCCTCTACGCCCCCGGTAAAGCGGCCAATGCCGGTGGGGTGGCGGTTTCCGGCCTGGAGATGTCCCAGAATGCCGTACGCATGTCCTGGAACCGGAAAAAAGTGGACAGGCGCCTGTATGGCATCATGAAATCCATCCATAAATCCTGCGTGGACGCCTGTGAGGAATACGGCGAGAAGGGCAACTACGTGGCCGGGGCCAACATTGCCGGTTTTACAAAAGTGGTCAACGCCATGCTGGATCAGGGTCTTGTATAGCCCTTAAATTCCTGCTATATCCGAATTTATATCAGCATCAGCCGCCCTGTTTGTATCGGGCGGCTGGAAAAATTTAGGAGGGAGGAAGTGGGGCATACTGTGGAGCAGCCAGATATCGAAAGCCTGGTCCGCCGCAACCGGGAGCTTGAACAATTGGAGCAGGACCACCGGCGCATGGAGTTAATTTTCAAGCAGCAGGCTCATAATCTCCAGGAACGTATGAAGGAAATCAACTGCCTGTACGGTATTTCCAAGATCCTGGAACAGACCGGGCTCTCCCTGGAAGAGACCTTCCAGAAGGTGGTCAATATCATTCCTCCCTCCTGGCAGTACCCGGAGATCACATGCGCCCAGCTCCTCATCAATGACCAGAGTTTCCGCACCAAAAATTACAAAAACACCTTCTGGAAACAGCAGGCCGAAATCATTGCCTACGGTGAACCCATGGGCATCCTCACGGTCTGTTACCTGGAAAAGCGCCCCGACCTTGACGAGGGCGCATTTCTGGCCGAAGAACGATCGCTGATCAATGCTATAGCCGAACATCTCGGCCGGACGATAGAGCGGAAAATGGCGGAAAACGAACTGCGGGAATCCCGGCGCAAGCTCAAGGAACAGAACCAGCAGCTCAAGGAAAAAAATATTGCCCTGCGGGAAGTGATGAGTCAACTGCGGGAGGAAAAAGCAGATCTGGAAGAGCGGGTTCTGGCCAATGTGGAAAATATGCTGCTGCCCCTGGTTAAAAAAATGGGAGACCGGGGATCGGACCTGGATAAAGACTACCTGCGACTGCTGGAAGAAAACATCGCCCAGCTGACCTCTTCCTTTGGTTCCAAAATCTGTCACCTCAACCAACGCCTCACGCCCAGGGAAAGCGAAATCTGCAATATGATCCGCGCCGGCCTGGGCTCCAAGGAGATCGGAAAAATGCTGAACATCTCCTACCGCAGTGTGGAAACCTATAGAAACCACATCCGCAAAAAGTTGGGCATCACCAATAAAAAAATTAACCTGACATCTTACCTGTCCGGCCTGTAATCCGCATGGAGGAACACTCATGGGCAACCTGCTGCCCGACATCAGCCAATCCCCCCATATCATTGACCGCGCCGACGCACTCAACCTCAACATCAGGATTCTCTACGAGGCGGTCATTGATCTTTCCGCCCAGGGTCTGATCACGGCCCATTGCATCAATATGGCCGCAGGTATCCTGCTCAATGATTTGGGGCTCCCCAGCTATTTTTTCGAAAATATCACTAAGGACTCCCTCAAGCAGATCCTATCCTCCATTACCTCCAGCATCGCCGTCCAGGATGGCCGGGTCGTCCTGGTGGGACGGGTGGCCCACATCGACTTTGACCTGGGGCAGGGCAGTGAGGTCCAGCGGGTCCGCATCGCCACCCGGGAAACCCGGGACGCCATGGAAAAACTTATGGAAAACATGATATCCGGCCATCGCAGGGAATATTACTACAGCCGGGAAAATGAATACTACACCTATATTTTCCGGCCGGAGACGGTAAACGATTTCACCAAACATGAGTTTAAGGCATCTCCCTTTCTTTTCAACCTTGCCGGAGATTACACCGCAACCCCGGAATCCACCCGCATGCGGTATGAAGACTTTCTAAGGAATTGCAAGATATCGGTGACGCCCCTGGTGGAAGCCTTCAATCTGCCGGCCACTGCGGAAACCCGGATCATGTTCAACTCGGATTTCGCCACCCCCCAAATCCCAATTTTCCGCCAGTTACTCAAAGACCACGGCTTCAGCCTCATGCGGGCCTATTGGGAACCCTATTGGGGCGGCACCGATGTTCCCACGTCTATCTGCTCCATATATATCCGGGGAGAAATTTCACGGACCCAGGAAAATGAACTGATTCGGGATATTCAGGATTTTTTGGCCTTTGATGTGGGCCCTGTCACGACACTTTACGTGGAAGGAAAGCTGACCTACAAGGAAATGCTTTTTGCCGGCAATGCCATTGATTTTGCACGGATATTCATCTTCTCGGAAAGCAATGCCCAAAGTGATTCTGCCATTATGTCCCGCCTGGATGACAGGGCCTGTGAAGAGGCTTTTGCCGCCCGGATTCACGAGGCCGCCCGCGCCGCCTTTGACATCCGAACGATTGAGGCCGCTGTTACGGCCCACCCCGGCCTGCTTAAAGCCTTATATGAATTATTTGCCCTTCGTTTTGATCCGACCACGGCTTCGTTTCGGTCCATAGCGGATTTCACAAAACAACTTGAGACGTTCCATCGAATGTGCCGGAGCCGCCTCACAGAACACCCCACAGCCCTGCAGGTCTTCCGGTTCATGGCAAAGCTTGTGACCAACTGCCAAAAGACCAATTTTTATACCCCGGGTAAACGGGCTTACAGCTTTCGCCTGGACAGCGGTATCCTGGACCCCCTGGTATATAACCGGCCTGTTTACGGGATTTTTTTTATCAACGGCCACTATGCTGCAGGCATCCACATGCGGTCTGCCGACATTGCCCGGGGCGGTTTGCGCCTGGTAACAGGTGGGGCGGCGGCCCACGAAAGGCAGATGGAAAATGCGGCCCTGCTCAGCTTTATCCTGGGGCCTCGGGACCGGCGGCTTAAGCATAAGGACATCTGCGAGGACGGCGCTGCAGGTGTAATCGTTCTCCATCCAATCTACTGTGAATATTCCAGGGATGCAGTATTGGATTTCATCGAAGGTATCCTGGATATCACCCTCCCCAATGAACATGTAATGGATTATTACGGCCGCCCTGAAATACTTTTTTTCGAACCGGATCGGGGCACGGCAGGTCTGATGTATACCGTTGCCCTCCGGGCAAAGGAGCGGGGCTATCCCCACTGGCGGACCATTGCCACTGAAAAGGGCTGCGGTATCCTCCACGATAATTACGGTCTTCTGGACAACGGCAAGGTGTTCGCGCTGCTTCCGGCCGCGAACGGCCTCAGCGACCTGCAAGTCGATGGAAAGTCCCAGCTGGTCACCAAAGATCTGGAGAGAGTTAGGAAAAACATCAGTGGGAAAATTAAAACCCTGGGCATGACCACCACGGCTATGATGGCGGCCTTCCGCACCCTGATCCACCACCATGACATCCGGGAAAAAGATCTTAATCTCATGGTCATCGGCGGACCCGGCGGCCGGTTTGGGGGAAATGAACTGCTCTGCTGCCGGAGTAGGATCTGCCTGGCCATAGACAACGAAGGCGTCCTCTTTGATCCCACCGGCCTGGATCCAGGTGAATTGGAAAAATTGGTCTTAGCCGCGCGTACCGGCATCGCCGCGGGCACTATGGCCTTTCCTGCGGACATGCTATCCCCGGAGGGATTCAAGGTGCCGGCGACGGCTGCGCGCATCTTTCTGCCCGACGGTACCGTGATCGAAGACAGTGCCCTTTTCCACCGGGCCTTTTTCTTTGATCCGGCAATGAGAGCCTACATTCGCAGGGCCGGCATCCGGGCCTGTCTGCCCTGCGGTGGATTCAAAGGTGGGGTCACCGGAAGAACCGTCACATCCTTTCTGGAAAATTTCAAGGAACTTGAATTCATTGTGGAAGGTGCCGGCCTTTTTTTCGACAACGACGCCCGGCGGCATATTGCGACAAACACCTGCATCCGGCACCTCAAGGATAGTACTGCCAACAAGGGCGGCCTATTCTCCTCGGTCATGGCCGAAGTCCTCCCGGGTTTCCTTCTTGGGGACCAATACGAGGCCGCCATACTTGAAGATTCTAAAGTGTGCGGTGCCCTGATTCGAGAGATTATAGGTCTTGTTGAAACCCATGCGGCAGCGGAAACAAAGATAATAATCCGCCGCAGTAAAGCAGATCCGACCATTCCGCTTTTTGCGCAATCGGACAAGGCAGGGGAAGAGATCCTGGCCCTTCAGGAAACATTCCGAACCAGACTCAACACCATATTAAAGCAGAAAACCCTGGTTTGGAAAATATTGGCGGCCTATATCCCAGAGACTTTGGTCAAACTAATCGGGAAAAAGCGGATCACAGACATCCTCAATACCGATCCCATGCAGGAATACCGGAACGCCATCATCACCAAAAAACTGGCGGCCATGGCCTTTTATCGGTTCGGCCTGGAATGGGATCATTTTACGGCAAAGCTGGAAAAAGACTTTATCGGCACCGTGACTGATCTGGCAGCGCCTCTCCCTCATCAGAGCGCATGGCCGGTTTCTGCTGCGTTGCCCTGAGCGTTGCCGTAGTTGCTTTGGAGCAAGAAATTCTGGAAATCTATGAATAAGTCATAGGGCCGGACCTGCCCTTGGGCTTGAATAGACAAAACAATGATCTCACTCAAGGTTACGCTATTTTTTGGGTCCAACCAGGCGGCTTGTTACATCAACCGGGGCCACGATCTGTTTTTCTTTAACCATGATGCTTTCAGTCTGCTGCCATGCCCCGGTATCAATGATACCGATTTTTATCCCTTTGTCCGGTTTGATCAACGGACGGGTGGCTTCAAGCTGTTTTTGGCGAATATCGTCTCTGGTGCCTTTATCCTTTTTTTTGATCTGGGCTAAAACCTGGGCTTCGTTGGCCGGATCCACGGCAAATTCCCAGGCCGACAGCAGCGCCGCCATAAAAGCATTTACCGTGTCCGGATGTTTTTCCATCATGGTGCCTGACGTCACGACCGAGTTGGCCACAAAGGATACACCATAGTCCGCAGGGTTCAAAAATTTTACCTGCTCGCCTTCTGCGGCCAGCCTCTCTTTTAAGATAACCCCCTGGGAGTTGCGATATACCGGCCACACCTCAACTTCTTTTTTCAGAAACGGGGTAAAGTCAAACCTGACGCTGGAGATGCGGATATCTTTTAATGTAAGCCCTGCTTTGGCTAAAAGGGTGATCATGATGGTTTCATCATTCCCCCCGAAGGTGATCCCGATATGCCGGCGCCTTAAATCGGAAAGGCTTTTGATTTCAAGCAGGT
Source organism: Desulfobacter sp. UBA2225 (assembly GCF_002348205.1). NCBI lineage: Bacteria > Pseudomonadati > Thermodesulfobacteriota > Desulfobacteria > Desulfobacterales > Desulfobacteraceae > Desulfobacter > Desulfobacter sp. UBA2225. The sequence goes on from NZ_DDYV01000194.1 coordinate 5,609, forward strand.
CCGACCGGTAGATCCACTGCATGGGGTTGACCTGGAACAGCTGGGCCAACACCACCACGTCGGCGCCTTTTTCAAGGGCCCGGATGACCTGGTCGGCAGATGCCACGCCAAAGTTTGCATATCCCAGCTCAAGTTCCTTGATGGCATTTTTTCCGGTCCCGCCTTCATTTACGGAAACATCCAGCCCTGCTTTTTCAAAAAAGCCGCCGGTATCGGCAATGATGTCACCGGCCACAGAGGTGTTGAACAGCCATTTTAGACGGTAATTAAGGGTATCGCCGGCAAAGGCAGGTGTGAGAGCAAAAAACATCATGCAAAGGACAATAAGTCCTGCCCCGTTTATGGTGTTGGTTTTAAACTTTTTATTCATAACAGATATTCTCCCTTTGGTGCGAACCATTTGGTTTTCATTTGTTCGCCCACGGTTTCCAGAATGCCCTGGTAAACCGAGATAATAATGCCGATGGAAAACAGGGCCACAAGAATGCGGGCAAGATCGCTCTGGTACAGGGCAATGCGTATACTGTAACCGATGCCTTGATCTGCTGCAATAAATTCCGCCACAATGGTGCCGGCCATGGCCAGTGTGGCGGATCCTGAAATCACCGTGGTCAGCTTGTTTAGATTTTCAAAGGCCCGGATCTTGACTTCCAGCTGCCAGCGCATCCGGCCGGTGGCAATGTAAAAATGTTCAACGTCCTTTATGGGCGATGCCATGATTCCTAACACCGACAGCAGCAAAGGGAAATAACAGATCATGGAGGCAATGAGCAGGCGGGATAAAAATCCGTCCCCCAGGAGAATGAAAATAATCGGAGCCAGGGCCACAATGGGATAGGCCTGGATGTTATAGGCCATGACTTTGATAAATGAGCCTGCCCAGGATGATTTGCGGCCGATGATTCCCACAAAAAAGGCCATGAAAATCGAGATCATCTGCCCCAGAACAGTTACGGAAAGGGTATTGAGTACGTCAAAGAAATAGCCGCCAAGCATACGGTGTGCGGTATCAAAGATCACCGCTAAACCGGGGATAACATAATTGGACAGGCCCGCAGCATATTTGACGGTTAAAAGGCCGACAACGCCTATGCAATAGACAATCAGAAACTGGTAGATTCGTCTAAACAGCATTCATAATCTCCAGCATGGACCGGTCAATGGCCTGGGGATCTGAGGTATATCCTGTTTTATAATTTTGGCCCTGCACCACGACGGCGCCTTTATTTTTACCGGGATGGCTTAACACCAGGATCTCTTTGCAGAATCGGGCCACTTCCATGAGATTGTGGGAAATATAAAGAAACAGCTTGGCCGGAAATATCTCCTTTATGGCCAGGATAATGGTTTCCCGTAAGGCTTCATCCACATTGGCAAGACTTTCGTCCAGTATCAACAGGTCAAAGTCCTGGATAAGGTAGCGGATAAGGTTCATCCGGTTTTGCTGGCCCATGGATAACTGGGAAAATCGTGATCCCAAGAGAGCTTCCACGTTGAAAATTTTGACAAGTTCTTCTTTAAGATCTGAATTTTTTGGGGGGCACACCTTTTCCAGGTGGCTGCCGGTACTGGACCAGCCGGGCAGACGTTCCTGGTTGTAAGAATATAAAATGGTGGAAATGTCTTCATAAATCAACGCATTTCCCCCGGGGCCGCTGCTGCCGCCGGCAAGAATTCTGGCAAAGGAGGTTTTCCCCACGCCTGATGGCCCGAAAACAGCGTTAAATCCGGGTGCGGCCATGGAAAAATTAAGATTTTCCAGAACCGGTTTGTCCGCCTCCGGGTAGGTGAAAGTCATGCCCCTGCATTCAAAATGCATATCCTTCTCCAGTGAGGGTAGATGAACATTACAATAATTCGGTGGATTGTTTGCATATTTCATTGCAGGTCATGCGTCAGCCCAAGGCTGTCATTCAAGTTGGCTAATCCATACCGGGTTCGGCACGAAAAAGCAACTTTAAAGGGGCGTTTGCAGCAATTCTCAATCTGAATTATTGCTTGGAGAAGCCGTTTTGTAAAGGCGCAGCTGACCGGCGATTCCGGTCGGCATTCAGGAGCAACTCTTTAAGCGCCTTGGTAGACATGGCCCTGAGCCATTTATGCTCAAATCTCGGGTCCATGACGATCTTGGCGATGGCGGACAGGGCCTCAAGATGAAAATTGCGCTCATCCCTTGTGCCCACCAGTACAAATGCGGCATGAACGCTTGGGGTTTGGGGCGAAAAAATGATTCCCTTTTTGCTTCTGACGATTAGCATACCAAATTGGTTTTCTCCTTCAATGATAATGTGGGGGATGGCAAGTCCCGGTGCCAGCACCGTGGTCATTTCGTTTTCCCTTTGGCTAAGCATCTCAAACAGGGTGGATGCAGAGATGTTCACCTGTTTGCTCATCTGTTTTGCGGCCAGTTCAAAAAAGGCGTTTTTGTCCATTTCCTGCTTAAGATCAGCCACCACGGCCTTTTCCACCAGATGATCAAACCAGTCTTTTTGTCCGTTTTCATTAAGATGGGGCTGTTTTACATCCTGCTTCAATTGTTCAGGTGCGGCCATTTCCATCAGATTTAAAGCGGCCTGGCCCTCGTGTCGGCCGAAACGCAGGGCAATCTCCTGTAATGCTGTCGTGGTGCCCATGACTGTGACCCGGTCTCCGGACTCCAGTCGGGTAAATCCATGAGGGACAGAGAGCGTTCCCCTGCGCCGGATCGCTATGATCACCGAGTCAAAGGGCAGGCGAAGGTCTCTTAGGGAAATGCCGTCAAGGTCCGGGTTGCGGACCGTCACGTCTGCCACATCCCGGCCCCGTTGAAACCCCATCAGCAGGGAAGCCGCCTCCGGTGCCCGGACAAAGTGGTCCAGCAACCCGATAATGGCGGTGGACGGATCCACCACCAATACGTTGAGATCCTGGAATGCGCTAAAGTTACTGCGGTCATTGAGGCGGGCAACCAGGGTCTGGGTGGCAAAATGCTCAAAGGCGGTTTCGCAGATATCCAGGTTTTCCCTGTCGCTCAGCAGGGTCACAATGGCTGTTGCTGTTTGGCACTGGATTTGTTCAAGGGCTTTGCGATCAAACCCGTCCACAACCTGTACAGGTATCTTGCGGCTGTTTTCCAGGCTGGATAGGGTCGATCCCCCCCTTGGCTGGGCCAGTTTCACCTGCCACCCATGGGAAAACAAGGTATGGGCCAATGCGGTAGATTGGCTGTCGGTTCCAAAAATTACCACATTTTGTGGCGCGGTCAAGGCATTGGGCTTGGCCGGGGAGTGATCTTCTTTCATCCGCTTGATGGCCAGTTTGAACAACGGGGGGCCGACGATTTCGTTAAGGATAATAACGGATATAATAAGCGTGGAAAAAGAAGGGCCCCACTGGGGAAATTCTATTCCCACTTGTTTGGCAAGCCCAAGCCCGAGGCCGGCCTGGGTGATAAAGGCCATCCAGTAAGTCCGGCTGCTTTGGACGCCAATTCCGGCCAGACACCCCCCTAAAAAAGAGCCTGTAAATATGGCAAAGACGCGAACACCGAACAGGATAAGGGCAATCGGCCAGGTATCGGCCAGGGTATCAAGCCGGATGGAGGCCCCGGTCAGGGTGAAAAAGGCAATGTAAATCCCTGGACCGGTACGGTGGAGTAAATCAAGAAATTCTTTCCTGTACCTCCTTGAATTGGCAGTCAAAAAACCGGCCACCATGCAGACCAGAAGGGGTTCAATCAGGATTTCAATATTTATTTTATGGTGGGTGTACGCCCGAAGGATCAGGGAACCGATAAAAATAAGGTATCCGGTTAAAAGGATCAACACGGATTTTAAAACAAAGGAGGCGGGAAGCCGGAGGATAAAAAATAAAATTCCGGCGACCGGAATACCAAGGGAGATGGACAATGCGATCTCCAGGATCAGAAAAAGGACAACCCCGGTATTCCATGTCAATCCTGTAAAGAGGGCGTCCGCCGTGGTGATCGCTGTGGCAAACAGCACAATGACCACCACGTCCATGATGACCGTCACGCCCATGACCGTTTTTGTAAACCGGCCCTTGGCCCTGAGCTCATTGATAATGGCAATGGCCGAGGACGGGGCTCCTTACCACAAGAATGGCTCCGGCAATCAGTGCCACGCCAACTCTTCCTGAAACCGGCATGGCCGCCATGAAAGTTATATGGTCGGCAAGGGCAAAAAATGCCAGTGAACCCATTGTAAAGGTTGAGATCACAAGTCCCGATGTAATCCAGCCAATGGCAGTCAGCCTTGACTTGAGTTCTTTCAGATAGAGCTCCCCGCCTGCGGCAAAAGCGATCAGCCCCAGCGACACTTGATCCACAAAGGTCAGGGTTGAGATGGCCTGGCTGGGTATCAGGTTCAGTACATGGGGGCCGGCAATGATGCCGGTGAATAGAAAACCGCTGATCAGGGGAAAGCCGGCCTGTTTAAATGTGTCGCCGATCTGCCTGGCAGCCAGGGCAATGATGCAAAATCCTGCGGCAAATACAAGAAAATCCATATCCTGATTCGTTTGATGTTTTCCCCCACCTTAACACGGAAATTCTGATTGGAAAATCTATTTCGGGTACGGAGGGTAACCCATTGCTTTATTAATGATGGCAAGCCATGACCTGTGCTATAGCCGTTGCAATCACACTTTTCAATATCCGGATCGTTTGCATTTCATAGTAAGTAAGGTATAAGAGGTGCTGAAAATAGACGAAAGGAGGGGAGACACAGTGACTGAGCATGTGCTTGACAATCTATTGAAAAATTACATGGATCTGATCTCACGGGTGGATGAGCATATCCAAAGGCTTGCCCGGGTCCATAAAGACCGGCTTGCCTGCAAAAAAGGGTGTGATGCGTGCTGCAGACACCTGTCTTTGTTTCCGGTTGAGGCCTTTGTCCTGTCACGGGCCTTCAGTCGCCTGGATGCCCCATGCCGGGAAAGGATTATTGGGCAGGCACAGCAGACCGATCGCACATGCCCCCTGCTTGTGGACCATGTATGTATGGTCTATGAGGCCCGCCCCATTATCTGCAGAACCCACGGATATCCCCTGTACATGGAAAAAGAGGGTAGGGCCATGGTGGATTTTTGCCCTAAAAATTTCAAGGGCGTAAAAAAACTGGATCGTTCTGATCTGCTGGACCTTGACCGGATGAATACCCTTTTAACTGCCGTAAACAACCATTTTGTTGCCTGCTTTGAAGACGGCCTGCCCGAACGGATACCTGTGGACCAGGCCCTGGAATTATATCAGGATCTTGAAATATCCTGAACCCTGCAAAAATTGCAGGGTTAACCCGAAGGGACCTCCACAAGTCTGCTGGCCGGGACCAGCCGGACCTTGCCCCTGGTTTTGGGAAGTTCTCTTTTCAGCGCATCCAGGGTGGCCTGGTGGGGGTGGCCGATACCAATGGCACTGCCATTTTCCTTGGCCTCTTTGATAAGTTTTTCGATTTGCCCTGAAATGTACTCAACATTCTGGACGTTATCCAGGAACACATCCCTGTGGGAAAATTTCAGTTGAAACATGCGGGCGCACTGCTCTGCTTTGGATTCAGCAGATGTCCTGGAATCAACAAAAAAGAGATTGTTTTGTTTCAGTACCGTGAAAATCTGATTCATTTTATCTGAATCGGCCGTAAGCCTCGAGCCCATGTGGTTATTTACCCCTACTGTGCCGGGAATCGCATGGATATCCTTGCGAAGCTGGGTTAACAGTTCCTCCGGGGACATCTTAGAGAACAACGCCCCCGGCCCTGGGTTGACTTTGGGATACTCGGTCGGTTCCATGGGAAGATGCAGCATCAGTTCCGCCCCTTTTGCCGACAGGCTGTGAGCAAGTTGGGTTCCGGCAGGAGAAAAGGGCAGAATGGCGAAGGTGATATTCTTATCTATGTTGAGCAGGTCCATGGTCAGCTCTTTGTCATATCCGATATCATCAATGATAATAGCAATCTGAGGAACAAAATCATTCCTTTTCGGCGGTACAACCTTTTTGGGGGGGGGCGGCGTTACATCATCATACACTTCATAAACAATGGCCGAACCTTTTTTATGTACCTGTGTTTTAGTAATAGTGCTTTTATCCGGGGGATGCTGCTTTTCCTTAAGGCCCTCTGCTTTGGTTATGAGTTTGGGTTCAATGGCCGGCCGGTCCTTTTTTTGGGGAGGCAGGGAATTGTCCTCTGGTGGCGTCGGGGCGGGGGCCTGAGGCGGTGCCACAGGCCCCCTTTTTTTGTCCGTCTGGGTTTCCGGTGCCACAGGGCGACGGGCTTTTAGAAAAATATCAACCAGCATGGCCGTGGTCAGGCAGACCGCCAAAAGGATGGCAATACCTAAAACCGTTTTTTTCACCTCATGGAAATTTCCGGGTTTTTTTTTCTTATCAGGTTGCTT
>NZ_DDYV01000292.1:0-9987 GCF_002348205.1 Desulfobacter sp. UBA2225
GGATACAGCCATTGATGAACTTATCAATATGGGCAAAAAGGCCACACCGCTTCTCACAAAGGCATTCCAGAATGCGGAAGCCGACTATATGGTGCACCTGATCACCACCCTTGGCTACATTGAGGATCAGGCTGCCATTCCCGCCATCATGGACATTATCAATACCCAACCCCAGGATGCCAACATCCGCCAGGCTGCGTACGAAGCCATGGAACGTATTCCGTCTCCCCGGACAGCCATCTGCCTGGTCCAGGGTCTCCAGGATCCCGAAGAATCCGTTCGCATGAGTGCGGCCCGGGCCATTGACAAAAACCTGTCCAAACCATTGGTGGCCGGACTGAAAAATATTATCAGGGACAAATCCACTGAAGCAGTATTAACTATAGGTGCACTTATAGACACGGAAGCAACCAATATTTTCAATTTNNGGTGAAGAATCCTTCAGGGAAATTGCCGGTAAACATATTACTGAAAAGGCATCTCCTGCCATCCGCAAGGCCTTCTTGAAAAATATGGCATCCATTGGTCAAATTGAGTTTGCCAAAGAAATTGCATCCAAAATCACAGGGAACACTCAGGCAGAATCGCCAGCTACAATGAAAATTGTAGTGGTGGATGATTCAAAAATGATGCTCAGGCTTTACCAGAACAAATTATCAGCATTAGGACTTGGTTGTGAAATCTATCACCGCCCGGAAGATGCGGTGAAACGGATACTGTCCGGAAAAACAGACCTCGTCATTACGGATTTAAATATGCCCAACATCAGTGGCCTGGAACTGACTACGGAAATAAGGCGCAAATTCACCCGGACGGATCTGCCCATTCTGATGATCACCACTCAAAGTGATTTTGTAAAAGAAAAAGAAGGAGATGTGAATGTCGACGCATCCCTTTTGAAAAAAATCGGCATCAATAGAATCCTTCACAAACCGTTTAGTGACACTAATTTCAAAGAAGCCGTATGTAAACTGCTGCCCTTCGATCCCTGTGAATCGGAATAGAACATTGTGATATACCCTATACAGGAAACATGCTATATTCTACGTTTAAAGTAGTCGTATCAGAACGCAGCAAATTTTAAACACAGCTCCCCTGCTAAGGAGCCCTGTAAAACGGGATTTTACCCATGATTAGAAAAGCCCTTATCCATGATGTTGCCCCCATACATGCCCTGCTTCAATTTTATGCCCAAAAAGGAGAGCTTTTAGGGCGGCCGTTAAGCAACCTTTACGACCATTTACGGGATTTCTGGGTATATGAGGATGAAGATACCGGCATAATAGCAGGTTGTGCAGCGTTAGCCTTTTGTTGGGAAGATATCGCGGAAATCAGATCCGTTGCAGTAAAAGAGGAATACCATGGACAGGGGATCGGATCGGCCCTTACAGAACGCTGTATCCAGGAAGCCTTCTATTTTAAATTGAAAACATTATTTGCAATGACCTACCGCCCGGATTTTTTCGCCCGTTTCGGATTTAAAATAACTGAAAAAAACAATCTGCCCATGGTCAAAATATGGGCCGGATGCCTGGACTGTGTCAAGTTTCCCGATTGTGATGAGATTGCAATGATCAAAGAATTATAGTCATTGTCTATGCATAAACCATCTTGTAGGGAATGGGCGCGTATTTTGATACGGACGGTTTGGGAAGGATTTGTTCTTCGGCCACGGTCAGCCAGTTATTATCCGGATTCAGTTCTCGAAGGCGTCCGCCTTCCGAAGGCAGGGCATGGCTGGTGTAATCATACCAGACATTGAAAATACAGATATAAAATTTTCCCTCGCGGGCCACCACATAATTATTGGTAAAGGTGCTCTGGGGAAGCCCCTCCTGCTGGGACAAGGCTTTGACCTGGTCAACCTCAAGCTTCACCAGAACGGACTTTGACACGCCTTTTTCATCAAGGCGAAGCAGGCTTCGGGATTCGCTGGACCCAACATACACCGTAGTAATTGAGTCGAGCTGCCGGAAATACTGGGCAGCGACAACGGCAGCTGTCCGTCTTCCACCGGCCAACACAGGTACCCCATAATATTCAAACAATTTTTTTTGCATATTTTCAGCGTAACAATCCCCTTTCTCGTAAAGATCTTTGGAGATATAACGTAAAAATTTGGCAAGGTTTTCCGATGCATCTGCAATGGGCCAATCCACCCTGACGTGAAAATGGGTCAGGGCGTATTGGGTCTTCAAGCGGTGGTTGGGCTGAATTAAAATGGCATAATCCACGGGCAGCAGGTTTTTAAGAAGAGAAAAAAAACCGTCAGACTCAAAACATTTTATATTCCGGTTATAATTTTCAAGGTCAGGAAAATCTTTAAGCCGGAGCAGATTGGTTTTCGTGGTTTTATTAACGTCAAAGTACCGGATATACTTTTTATGCGTTTTATCAATATACTCTTCACAGAAAATAATCAGAAAAGAATTTTGTGCCTCAAACTCCACGGAAGGGATGCGCGCCCGGGGTTTGAGTTCCCTTAACTCAACAAAGGGATAAGGGGTCCGAAGCTTTAAAAAATTATTGTAGGACCCCACAAGGCAGTAATCCAGGACAAACTGATCCAGTTCATCCCTTAATACCTGGTAATAGGAGCGGCGCAGCCGGTCTTCCCTGCTCAGAGCATGCCGTAATTTGCAAAACTTCACCTCACGTTAATCCTTTCAAGTTAAACTATTCCAGGGCAGCCACCCCTGGTAGCACTTTCCCTTCCATCATATGAAGAAAAGCCCCACCTCCGGTTGAGATGTAGCTGACTTTTTCCGTGATCCCGCATTGTTTGGCGGCAAGGCCCGTATCCCCCCCACCCACGACGGAAAAGGCAGAAGATTCGGCAATGGCATCCGCCAGGGTCTGAGTACCTGCAGCGAATCGCTCCATTTCAAACACCCCCATGGGGCCGTTCCAGACAATGGTACCGGCCCTGGCAATGCTCTTGGCAAAGCTTTTGGCACTTTCAGGCCCAATATCCAGAGCCATCCAGCCATCCGGAATCTCATCCAAAGAAACAATCCGAGACTCGGCATCCTTATCAAAACGCTCCGCAACAACCAGGTCTACGGGTAAAGCCAAGTCAATGCCTTTTTCCTTTGCATGGTCCATGATATCCGAGGCGGTCTGAATCAAGTCCGCTTCAATCATGGAACCCTTCGTATCCACGCCTTTTGCCGCAAGAAAGGTATTGGCCATGGCACCACCGATAATCATGCAGTCTACAAACTTGAGCATATTTTCAAGGGCAGCCAGTTTGCTCGAAACTTTTGCACCGCCAATCACAACGACGAGCGGTTTCTTAGGATTTTGCACAGAATCGTAATATGAACGAACCTCTTTTTCAAGCAGAAAACCGGCTGCAGAGGATTTCGCATACCGGGTAATACCGGTAACCGATGCCTGGTCCCGATGGGAGACGGCAAAGGCATTGTTCACATAAACGTCGCAAAGCTCTGCAAGGGCCTTTGCAAATTCAGGATTGTTTTTCTTCTCCTCATCGTGAAATCTTAAATTTTCAAGCATGAGAATCTGGCCGGGGCCAAGGGATTCCACCTGCTTTTTCACCGCATCCCCAATGCAGTCATCGGCAAATGCCACCGGCATGCTTAAAAGCTCCGACAACCTGACCGCTGCAGGCTTAAGGCTGAATTTTTCGTCCCGCCCACCTTTGGGACGGCCCAGATGGGAAGCCAGTACCAGCTTAGCCTTTTTTTCAATCAAATAGGAAATCAGTTCCAGGGTGGCCCGGATCCGGTTATCGTCTGTAATATTTCCATGGTCGTCCATGGGCAGGTTGTAGTCCACCCGGATAAAAAGGGTCTTGCCGTTTACATCTATATCTCGAATCGACTTCATGTTTCCTCCTAATAAAAAGCTTAGTACTATTTCTTCATTTTCAGGCCACGCCTGTACGCCTGTTTCTTTCTGGACCAGCGTTCAAAAAAGGAGATGGCCCCGGCTTTGCTGGAACGTTCAATAACCTCTTCTTCAACCTGAATCCCGTTCTTTGTGGCCATGGCCTGTTGAAGGCACTTGGTTTTCACAGGACAATGGTAAAAGCATTGTTCCGGGGTTTCCCGCAACCCATTGGGCCCCATGGGAAACACTTTTTCAAGATCGCCAAAGCAGTCAGGAAGCTCGTCGTTGCTCGTCATTTAATCTGTTCATACTCCTTTTGGAATTGCGCCATTACCCCCTGGGCCGCAAAACTGTAATACCCCTGGCTGCCTGTGACAAGATGGTCGTGGATATGAATGCCGGCAAATGCCAGGGCAACATACAGGGTCCGGGTAATACGGATATCCTGGGCTGACGGGGTAATATCCCCGGATGGATGATTATGCGCTAAAACCACTGATGCCGCATTGTGTGCAATGCTGCGTGCAATGACTTCCCGTGGATATACAGCCGAGGCTGAAAGGGTTCCGGTGAAAAGGACTTCCGATGCCAAGACCCTGTTTTTGGCATCCAGGAATATCCCTAAAAAATGTTCTTTGTTTTTGTAACCAATAGTCTGGTTTAAATATGCGATAAGGCTTTCAGGATTACTGACCACATCCATCTTGAGTATGCGCGTTTCAAGATACCGGTCTGCCACAGCCTTGATCAGGTGAATCCCGAAGCTGTTGACAGGCCCCACCCCGTTAACCCGACAAAGGGCCTGGGTATCGGCCTCCAGCACCCGGGGCAGGGTTTTAAATTCTGCTAAAAGATCTTTGGCAGCCTGTTTGGTATCCTTTCGCGGGGTGTTCAGAGCCAAAAGCAGTTCCAGGACCTCATAGTCCTGGAACCCTGACAGGCCCCCCTGGAGGAAGCGCTCCCTCAGGCGCCGCCGGTGTCCGGCACCCTTATTCGTCGTCTCCCTGGTCATCAATCGGGTCATCCGTATCAAGATCTTCCGGATACATATCCGTTTCCGGGTCATCCAAGAGGTCGGCATCATCCCCATCCGGATGAAAACGTGTGCCACCCTCATCAGGTTCACCATCCTCTTTAGGAAGCCGGGCAATGCCGATAAGCGTCTCTTCCTTGGCCAGGTTAATGAGTCGGACCCCCTGAGTATTTCTGGAAATCACGTTGATCCCGCAGATGTCGGTACGGATCAGTTTTCCTTTATCCGTAATCATCATCAACTCATCATTGTCTCCCACCAGGGCAAGGGCCATCATTTTACCGTTGCGCTTGGATGTTTTGATGGAAAAAACGCCTTTACCCCCCCGGGCCTGGGTTTTGTACTCCTCAATTTTAGAGCGCTTACCATAACCGTTTTCCGTAACCGTTAAAAGTGTCTCTTCATCCCCCAGCACCTCCATGCCCACCACCCGGGCACCTTCGTCTATGCGCATGCCCCGCACGCCCATGGCGCCACGGCCCATATCACGGACGTCATCTTCATTGAAGCGGATTACCTTACCCCCTTCGGACCCCAAAAAGATCTCCTGGTTGCCATCGGTGATGCGTGCGGCAATGAGTTCATCACCGTCAGCCAGGGTCACACCGATAAGGCCCCCGGCCCGGGGACGTGAATAGGCCATCAACTCGGTCTTCTTCACCCGGCCTTTTTTGGTGGCCATGACCACGTACCGGTTCTCTGTAAATTCATCCACGGTAAGCACAGTGGCAAGTTTTTCGCCCTCATCAAAATTAAGCAGGTTCACAATGGCTTTACCAAGTGAGGAGCGGCCTGCCATGGGCAATTCATACACCTTGGCCTGATACACCTTGCCGAAATTGGTGATAAACAGGAAAGTGGCGTGGGTGGAGGCCACAAAGAGATGTTCCACAAAATCGTCGGATTTGGTTCCCATGGCGGTCTTGCCTTTCCCACCCCGGTGCTGACTGGCATAAAGGGTAATGGGATTACGCTTGATGTATCCGCTGCGGGTCACCGTGACCACCATGTCTTCTTCGGCAATAAGATCTTCAATGGAAATTTCAACAGTGCTCTCCACGATACGCGTGCGGCGCCCATCCCCAAACTCATCATTGAGTTCTGTCAATTCATCCTTGATCAGTCCCCGGACCACGGTTTCTGAGCCAAGGATCTCCTTGAACCAGGTAATATCCTTGAGCAGCTCCTGGTATTCGGTTTCAATCTTTTCCCGCTCCAATCCGGTGAGCCGCTGCAGCCGCATGTCCAAAATGGCCTGAGCCTGGATCTCAGTCAGCTCAAACCGGTTTATCAAACCGGTTTTGGCCTCTTCCGGTGACCCGGAAGCCCGGATCAGGGCCACCACTTCATCCAGGTTATCCAGGGCAATCTTCAACCCTTCCAGAATATGGGCACGTTCTTTTGCCTTGCGCAGATCATAGCGGGTACGCCGGATAATGACGTTGGTTCTGTGGGAAATAAAGTGGTTGAGGATTTCCTTAAGGGAGAGCAGCTCAGGCCGATTATTAACCACCGCCAGGAAGATGATGCCAAAGCTGGTCTGCATATTGGTATGCTTGTAGAGCTGATTAATAACCACTTCAGACATCTGATCGCGTTTAAGCCCAATGGCCATGCGCATGCCATCACGGTCGGATTCATCCCGAACATAAGAGACGCCGGTAATCACCTTATCCCGGACCAGCTCGGCGATCTTTTCCACCAGCTTGGCCTTGTTCACCTGGTAGGGCAGTTCAGTGACCACAATGGTTTCCTGGCCGTTTTTCTTATTTTCCTCCACCTCGACTTTGGCCCGCAGCGTTATAATCCCCCGGCCGGTGTCATAAGCCTCAAAAATCCCCTTGGTGCCGTAGATATGGCCATAGGTGGGAAAATCCGGTGCCGGGATATGGGTCATCAATGCCCTTGTGTCCATGCCCGGATTATCTATGAGTGCTTTTAACCCTTCAATAACTTCACTGATATTGTGGGGCGGCACATTTGTGGTCATGCCCACGGCAATGCCCGAGGACCCGTTGACCAGCAATGCCGGAAATTTTGTGGGGAGTACCGTGGGTTCTTCCAGGGTTTCATCATAGTTGGAGATGAATTCTACGGTCTCCTTCTCAAGATCGGCCAGCATCTGGTGAGAGAGTTTGCGCATACGGATTTCCGTATAACGCATGGCCGCCGGAGAGTCGCCGTCCACGGAGCCGAAATTGCCCTGGCCGTCCACCAGGGTATAACGCAGGGAGAAGTCCTGGGCCATGCGGACAATGGTGTCATACACGGCAGTGTCCCCGTGGGGGTGGTATTTACCAATCACATCACCCACGATACGGGCAGATTTTTTATAGGGTTTATTCCAGTCATTATGCAACTGCTGCATGGCGTATAACACACGCCGGTGGACCGGTTTCAACCCGTCCCGCACATCGGGCAAGGCCCGCCCGATAATGACACTCATGGCATACTCGAGATAGGACTGCCTCATCTCCTTCTCAATACTGGTGCTTTCGTTTTGAATCATCCTAAATTAACTGCTCCCGATTAAATTGCTTATGAGAAAATCCCTTCAAGCCGTTTTCAGATACCTTCAAGGCGCATTAAGGGAATAACCCTGGTGAAATTATTGGTCAGACCATGAATCCAGAAGCCCCTTGCCCGGTTCCACCATGGACTGAAACGTGGAAAAATAAATATCGGAAAGGGTCAAAAACAAAGTAGCGATCAAAGGCCCGTAAATTATACCTAAAAGTCCGTATACGTTCAAACCGCCGATAATGGAAAAAAACACAATCAGCGGGTGCATGGCCACCCGATCTCCCACCAGCTTGGGTTTAAAAAGGTACTCAACCCCCCATGACAAAACAGCATAAAATCCAGCAATAAAAAAGCCTTTACCCAAACTGCCGGTCAAAAGGAAAAACAAGGCCGCAGGCAGCATGATCACACCAATGCCGACAATGGGCAGAAAGGCCAGAAACCCCATGATGACGCCCCATAAAAAAGGAGAATTCAGCCCGAGAGACCAGAACAACACCCCACCCGCAACCCCTTGAATCAATCCGCCCAGCCCGTTCCCGATGAGTACGGCACCGGCCATTCCGTTGAACTTTTCGAAAAGCTTGCGGTCATGCTCGTCCTTGAGCGGAGACAAATCATACATGTACTGTATGAAGCGTTCACCATCCATGAACATGTAGAAAACCACAATGAGCATCAAAAAAAAGTAAAACACCAAATTCAGCAGGTTGGAGGTCAGAAACCTGGCCTGCTGGAACAGTGAAAAGCCTAAGTTTTTTCCAACTTCAGTCAAAGGGTCGATCAACTCACGCCAGGTGATATGGGTGTGAATATTGGCCCTGATTAGAAATTCGTTGATCCGCTCAAGGGCCCTGGTGCTTTCCAAAAAATCAATCAGATTTTTGGAAAACACCGCATCCTTTGCCAGGGTGTAAAGCCCCAAAGCTTCCCTGGAAAGAATGCCCACAAAAAAGACAACTGGAATAAAGACTATGAAAAAAACAGCCAGGCAGGTAATAACCGAAGCTGGCCGTGCAGGCATAAATCTATGCAGTTTTTTAAATACAGGTCTGAAAATACCGGCAATGACGATGCCAAGAAGCAGGCTTGCAAAAAATGGAGCTATCACTTTTCCCACCAGAAAAATGGATATGCAAAACAGAGTCAGAAAAAAAAAGAACACTGCCCGATGAAAAATATTCTGCTCCAAATATACCTGCCTAAAAAATGAGGTAAAGCCGCATCATGCAGAAAGTTTTCTGCACAGGTGCGGCTTTGCCTTTAATGTACGAAATGCCCGGCGTTAACTGCTGATAAATCCCAGGGCAGCCAGCACCAGCAACAATTCCCAGATAATCACCTGGGTAAAACTTCCAAAGGAATGGTATACAATTCCGCCGCCTACGATGGCAGGTACGGCCGTGAATATCAATACCCCAAGTTTGCGTGGAATATCCATGGTTTTACACCTCTTTTTTCAATTCAATTTCAATCAGTTATACCGGCAATATTAATTTGTCTGTTTAGCATTTTAAGGGCCTGAAGTAAAGGAGAACATGGCGGAAAATCCCAACAATCTACCGTTCAATAATCATTCCCTGATCTTTCAGGGTTGCAGGGGAAAAAGCCATCAGCTGTTTATCGTGTTCTTTTTCAGATCCAGCCATGCCTCAAGGCGCTGCTTTACTGTTTTTTCATACCCCCTGGCGGTGGGATGGTAGAATCGTCTGCCTTCAAGGGGTTCCGGCAAATAAGACTGGGATGCATACCCATGCGTGTAATCGTGGGCGTACTTGTAACCGTTGCCGTAACCCATCTGTTTCATTAATCCGGTGGGCGCATTTCGAATATGCATGGGCACGGGCAGAGACCCATATTTTTTCACGACCTCCTGAACCTGTTTCTGGGCCGCATACACGGCATTACTTTTTGGCGCTGTAGCCAAATACACAGCGGCCTGGTACAAAGAACCGTCCCCTTCGGGACGCCCCAAGCGCCTGAATGAGGCATCCGCAGTCATGGCCATGGTCAACGCCCCGGGATCGGCAAGGCCGATATCCTCGGTGGCAAGGCGAATCATCCGCCGTAATATATAAATGGGATCATCTCCTGCAGCCAGCATCCGCTCAAGCCAGTACATGGCCGCGTCCGGATCACTACCCCGCACACTTTTGATAAAGGCGGAGATCAGATTAAAGTGATCTTCCCCTGCCTTGTCATGGCGTAAAAGTTTTTGGGCCACCACACCCCTGACATCGTCCACATCCAGCGTGTTGCCGTCCCTGCGGTTCAAGGCACAGGCCTCAAGACTTGTCAGTGCGGCCCTTGCATCTCCATCAGATGCGGCGGCGATGTATTCAATAGCCTCTTTGGAAAATATATCTGATGACAGACCAAGCCCCTTGACTTTATCGATTAAAGCCCGGTTCAAAATCCGTACAATAGCACCCGGGGACAGGCTGTTCATGGAAAAAACCCGGCATCTGGATACCAGGGCGGGATTGACTTCAAAGGAAGGGTTTTCCGTGGTGGCCCCGATCAGGGTGATCAATCCGTTTTCCACATGAAAAAGAAAGGCATCCTGCTGGGATTTG